>CALWGV010000011.1 GCA_944380185.1 uncultured Lachnospiraceae bacterium | reverse complement strand
TGGCCCATAACCTGCACAACTCCCTGATGTTAGTCACCTGCCTGACGCCCCGGATCGGCTATGAAAAGGCCGCCCAGTGCGCCAAGAAAGCCCTCCACGACGGCACCACCTTAAAGGAGGCCGTGCTGGCCCTGGGCTATCTGGACGAAGCGGCCTACGACGAGGCCGTCCAGCCGGAGAAGATGGTCTGAGGAAAAGAATTATGAAAAGAACTACGAAACGAGCAATGAAACGTGCCTGCGCAAATATGCTCGGCAGTGTGCTGCTCCTCTCCTGCCTGTTATTTTCCGGCTGTCAGTCAGGCACCTCCCTTGCAGATATGAGGATCATACCGGCAGACGAAACCTTTACACAGGAATGGATTTACCGGTTTACATATAACCCGCAGGAAAAAGTGATAAACGGCCATGAAATCATTGTTCTTTTTGGCGCAAGCTCTCTGGAAATCGATGGAGTGACCTATGCGCCGGAAGAAGGCACTTCATACGACTCCATATTGGAATGGGCCGAGGGAGTGTATAAGTACTACGGTTCGTAGTACAGTCCATAGTACATTTCGTAGTAAAATTCAATTCATAATAAATTGAATCAAATAAGCTGTGAAAGCTCCCGGCGGTCTTTGTGATCGCAGGGAGTTTTTCACAGCTTGGAGTTTTTCCGGCATATCGTCTGGTGCATTGACTGGTGCATCATCTTGGGGAATCACACCCTTATCTGGTACATTCTGTCCTTCATCTGCAGCAGAAGTTTCCGTTTCCAGCCGATTAAATGGTAAGATTGCTCATCCATTACACCTCACGATTTAAAATTCCCGCTCACAGAAATTCTGCCGTCTCAGAGAGTTCTTTTCTCCCAGGCATCTGCGGATCCGCATCCCGATAACCCAGAGCAATCACCGCAGCCACCTGCTCCTGCTGCGGGATGGAAAGAAGCTCCCTCAGCTTTTCGCCGTCCCTTATCCCCATGATCAGGGTGTCCAGTCCCAGATCTCTGGCCTTCAGAACCAAGAAGGCGTTGTGAATCCCCAGATCGTAGGCGCCCCACTGGTCGCCCAGCTCATTGGCTGGATTTCCCTCATTATCGCAGCCGGAAATCCCTTTTACAAAGGTCGTAACAAGCAGGGCCGAAGCGTTCCGGCAGTTGCGCTGGTTGAACTCAGGTAAACAGGTCTCCCGCACCTTGGAAAGCATAGGCTCCTCCATCACCACATAGGTACGGGCTGTCTGCGAATTTTTCCAGGACGGAGCCTGAGCCGCCACCCGCAGGATTTCCTCCACTGTCTCCCGACTCACGGCCATTCCTGCTTTGTAAGCCCGGATACTTCTTCTTGTGCCAATCACCCGGTCGAATTCCATTTTGGTCTTCCTCCTTGCCTTTTTCTTTTAGTATACACCCAAAAAGGAACGGTGAAAAGTATCCGCTCCTCCAGTCCATATTTCAAAAGAATACGTTCACCGCCAATCCCGTTGCCAGGGAAAACAGAATGACAAATACGAGATACAGCACAAAATGCTTCATCCCCAGTACGATTTTCAGCGCTCCCAGATTGGTAATCTTCGTGGACGGGCCGGTGATCATAAAGGCTGCCGCGCTGCCCATGCTCATTCCATCTAAAAGCCACGCCTGAAGCAAAGGAATCGTACCCCCTCCGCAGGCGTAAAGCGGCACGCCGACGGTAGCCGCCATCAGCACGCCAAATGCTTCATTTCCGCCGAAGAAATCCGTCATAATCTCCTGGGGCACATAGCGCTGAAACAATGCGGAGAGAAGGACACCGACTAAAAACCAAGGTCCCGTCGCCCGAATATTCCTTCCGATGTTTTTCAGCAGACGCATCAGAATATTCGGGTCCGTATCTCTGCTTTTTGGTTCGTCAAAGCCGGTAAAGTCAAAGAAAGGCTTCTTCTTTGCCGCAAAATGAATCAGAATGCCGGCGGCAATTCCGCACAAAAAGCAGGAGACCAGGCGTACCGTAAGTGCCGCCGTTCCCAGGGCCGTGCTGTAGATAATGAGCTGCGGATTCAGCAAAATGGAGCACATCATAAAGGATGCCAGCCAATCCTCCCGCATACCGCTGCGCGAAAAGGAGGCTGCCAGAGGAATCGTCCCATACAGGCACAGCGGAGAAGCTATACCCAGCAGGCTGGCCGGTATAATGCCGAGGATCCCCATCCGGCTTTCGCTCATGGCGCGAAAAGCCCCGTGTATCCTGTCCTTCAGGAAAACCGATATCAGAGAGCCCAGCAATATACCGATTACCCAGTACCAAAAAATCTGCCGCAGCTGCACATCAAAATAATACCAGATATAGACAAATTCACGGCGCAGCACAGCAAACAGCGTCTCCATCACTCCTTCAATCATCGATGCTCACCATGCGGTAGCTTCTGCTTCCCAGCCCGATCTCCTCCCCGTGCTCCAGCACATGGACTGCGTTGCGGGATTCCATGCGGTTAATCAGGGCCTCCGTATCGTCGGCGGAAGCGTAGATCAAATCCACACAGGCCTGGTCAAGAGCCACCGGATCCGAGGACGCTAGGATTCCGATATCATGCATATCGGGCTCGGCCGGGTTCCCATCACAGTCGCAGTCAATGGAGAGATGATTCATCACGCTGACATAGAGAATATTGCCGTCCAGAGCATCCACCACCGACTTACCGGCCTCCGCCATGCTCTCCGTAAAGGGATCCTGTTCGTCGCCCCAGGGGCTGGTATGGCTCTCTCCCGCCGTGTGAATCAGGCATTTTCCCTCCTGAGAAGCCAGACCGATGGAAATATTTTTGATAGCCCCGCCAAAACCTGCCATAGCATGACCTTTAAAATGGGAGAGTACCAGGTAGCCGTCATATTCCGGGAAATGAGCGCCCACCAAATTCTCTGTAAGCTGCGTCCCTCCTTCCACCGGCAGACTGACGGAGCCGTCCTCATCAAGCACCACAAAATCAGCGATGGCTGTAAAGCCGTGATCCTCTGCCACCTGATAGTGCATAGCCGTGCTGGCCCTCTGCCCGCCGTATGCCGTGTTGTTCTCCACAATAGTGCCGTCCACTTCATGAACCAGGTCGGCAATCAAATCCGGATCCAGGTAATTGCTGGCAGGCGGCTCCCCGGTCGACAGCTTTACCGCGATATTTTCCCCTGTCAGCTCTGCTCCCAGCGCATGATATATTTCCACCATGGCCTGCGCGCTTATATCGGAGGTATAATATACCACTGCCTCCGCACTCTCGTCCTGATGTTCCAGTGCTGAAAAGGCAATAATCTCCCCGCCGTTGGTTGCAAGGCTCTCTCCGCCGGTCGTCCCTTGCCCGCCTGACTCCTGCGCCTCTGTTCCCGTGCCCGGTTCGGCTCCCGTCTCGTCTGCTCCGCCGCCGGCTGCCGCCGTGACATTGTCCTCTGTCTGAGGCAAAGAGACCTCTTCCTCCGCTCTGCTGGCGCAGCCGCCTGCCGCTATACACACTGCCATGCACGCCGCCAGCAAAATTGAGACCATTCTCATTCTTCTCATTCTGCATCCTCCCATCTGTCTTTTTTGCCGTTATCGCTGCTTCTTTTCTCCATTATAAAAAGCGCAGACAGGAATGTACAATGCCAAAAACACATGATACTATGAATATCTTTAATCAATAATACCTCATATGCGATATTTTACGCTTAATGTCTTACCCCTCTTCACCTTTCCCTTCAGCCGCATTCCTGGGCGATCCGCCGAGAGTATCGTAATTATACCGATCCGCGTCGGACATCGGTTCCGTGCGAAGCTCTCCCTCCTGGGTGCTAAGAAGAATCTCGCTGTCTGCCAGCCAGGAGGTCATCTCATCGACCCATTGGCCGAATATTTCATCGTCGTAAAGAAGGCCCTCTCCAAATTCAAAGGAAGAGCCGGCAATCGGCATCAGTTCACCCTCCTCGTCCAGCCGAAATACATAATAATTATAGTTCCCGTAATCATAGCGATCCTCAATATGTACCGTCATCAAAAAGGGCGTTCCATCCCTCTCCCCCAGATAGATATTATTCCAAACCACACGGGATCCGCCGGCATACATGCTGCAGAGCAGCTCCCCATCCGCCCCTTGTATCAGCACATATCCACTTTCCTCGTCCCCCGTGTTCCCCGTATATATGGAAACGGTCTCCATTCCCGCCGCATCTGCCGCGTCAGCCTGCACGCTGCGCACCAAGGTGTAATAGGTATCAAGAATCTCTTCCATACCCATTCCCAGAGTTTCTTCAGACATTTCCAGGCTGTTGTCCCGCGCAGGCTGCGCATAGCATATGCCGTAACTAGCCCACGGGCTCTCCAGGTAAGCCTCCTGGATTTCTCCATCCCGTATAGTAATGCGCATAGGCATACGTATATCCTGCGAACCGTCGTTTTCTATGTATCCGGCATATTCTTCATAGGTTATCTCTTCATACTCAACTCCCGACATTGAGCGGTTCCGATAAAACTTACAATTTTCTGCGAAGTATAACGTCTGCGGCCGATTATTTTCCCAATCCCATCCTGGATAATACTCGTCGGAAACATTGTATTCTGCAATTCCCGGCAGGTCATTTGAAAGACTGTACACCACTATGCTTGCCTGTCCGTCTGCCGGCGTATATAGAGCTTCCTCCGTATGCTGGGCTTCCTCAGTATACTGGGAGGCCGGTGCATACTGGACTGCCGCATTTGTTTCTTCCTCCCCCTTGCTGGGATTGGCCAGCAGGAAAAAGGCCGCTGCTGCACAGGCTGCTGCCAGGAACGCTGCCGCAATCCGTCCCGGACACCGATAACGCAGCACATTGCGAATCCGTTTTCCCGTATCCTCCTCGCTGAAGGACAGGGGTACGCCGGACAGAAGGCCATGCCGTTCCCCCGCCAGAGCCAGCAGGGCGGCGGAATACTCCTTCTTTATGCCATTTCCCATTTTAGCGAGCACTGCTTCGTCGCAGGCCATCTCCATATCCTGGCCGCTCAGGGCAAAAGCCAGCCATACCAGAGGATTGAACCAATGCAGGCACAGTGCGGTCCAGGCCAGGAGTCTCCATATCGGATCTCTTCTGCGTATATGAATCTGCTCATGAAGCAGAACAAAATCTTCTTCCCTGGCGGTAAGTCCTTCCGGCAGATAAATGCGCGGCCGCAGAATACCGTAGACGAAGGCCGTGGAAAATTCACTGCACCGATAGATATTCTCCCTCTCATGCACGGCTGCCCGCAGGCTTTTGCGCAGGCGAAGCAGAGAAACCACACTGCAGATTAACATCCCGCCTATTCCCAGCAGCCAGAGTACCGCCCCCAAAGCCCGGAAATCCACAGCCACAACCAGCTGCGCCCTGTCTTCGCTCGAACCGGCAGACAGCAGACCTGCCTGTGTGCTGGATGCCTCCCCTTCCTGGGCATTGTCCGCGTCCGGGCGAAAAGCCGTCAGGGACTCGTCCTGATATCCGACGTCCGGAGCCGGGTATATAACAGACTGCTCCATATAATTCATCTGTCCGCGTGCGTCCGTCTCCCCCACCGACAAGGCTCCCAGCAGAGAGAAAACAGACGAAAAGGATACGGGGCACAGCAGGCGAAAAAGGACAACGCCCCACAGCGCATAGGCAAACAGACGGGGCGCACGCCGCAGTGCCAGCCGAATCAGGACGACGACCAGGATCATCAGGCTGGCCGTCAGGCTCATTTTCCAAACCGCAGTAAACAAAGTTTCCATCCTATAAGCCCTCCCTCCTGCTCTATTCGTCTCTCTGATCAAATGCCAGTCTCGGCGTCTCGCTGAGGGTATCATAATTATAACGATCCGCATCGGACACCGGATCAGTGCGCAGTTCGTCATCCTGGATACTCAGAAGGAGCTCACCATCCTCCAGCCAGCCGGTCATTTCATCGACCCACTGACGGAACATATCGTCGTCATACAGCAGATCCACATCAAAGGAGAAGCTGGAACCGGCAGCCAGAAGCGGCCTGTTTTCCGCATCCAACCGGAACACATGGTAGCTGTATCCGCCGAACACGCCCCTCTCTTCGATAAAGACCGTCATCAGGAACGGAATTCCGTTTCTTTCTCCCAGATAAATATTATTGTTACCCGGAGTAGAACGATACGCTCCCATGGAAAAGAGCAGCTCGCCTTCCGCATCCTGTATCAGTACAAAGCCGCTGTCGCCATCCCCAATATCGCCGCTGTACACTGTGATCTGTTCGATCCCCTCCGCCTCCGCCACATCCGCCTGCTCGCTGCGTACCGGCGCATAATAGGTTTCAAGCATTTCTTCCCAGGACAGCTCGGTGAAAAGCGCAAATTCTGTCAGCTGTTCTTCCAATGTCCGGGGCTCCGGGCTGTAACAGAATCCATAGGGAAGACAATCTCCTGGCAGATAGGCCTCCACGATCTCTCCGTTCTCCAGGAGAAGCTGTGTCTTCTTACTGGAATACTGGGAATGATTCAGTATTTCTTCAGTCAATTCAATGTACTCGTCATAATCTATTTGCTGATAATCGAGTGAAGTCACTGAACGATTGACATAGAAGGCGCAATCCTGTGCAAAAAACAGAGGGTGAAATCCTTCATCGGCCGAACTCCAGGTAAAATATTCGTTGGCCCAGATATCATACTCATCAATCCATCTATAAGCGGAAGAAACAGACCGTACTGTCACTGTAGTCCAGCCGTTTTCCGGCAGGATCTCATCTGCCTCTTCATAGGTGCGTTCTTGTTCCTCTCTTTTTCTTTCCATCTCTTCCGATTGGACAGCTCTTTCATAGGCCATATTTTCTTCGTCCAATGCAGCGCTCGCTCCCACCCCGGTGGTCTCCGGTGTCTCCTCATTCCCCGACATCACGCTGATCTCCAGACCAGAACTGTACGCCTCCAGAACCGCCCGCACCTGTTCTGTAGAAAATTCTGCCCTTATCTGCCCGTTTTCTCCATCAACTGCCACCACGGGAACATTGTCGGCAAGCTCTGCGCCGTCCGACTGCCTGCGGATGTCCAGCCGATCCCCGGCCTCCGTTTCAGCGGCGGATTCCGACAGAAAGGTCAGCTGATAGAGATCGGTCTCCGTATGCCGCAGGGCAAAGCCATGGCCCAGGATCTCGATCCGATCCGGCTCCTGGATAAAAACAGACGGATAAGTTTCCCCAATCATAAGTTCCTCTGCCGAAAAAGTAAGGCGAATCAGATCTCCCGGCACAGGCTCCTCCGCCTCCTCCCCCTCATAGGGGACGAATTCTCCGCTTTCCGGTATCATCATATCCCCCAGCCCCGGCACGGATACCACCACCGGAAGGCTTTCCCCTTCCATCTCCGCGTATCCCACAACGCCATAATATACCGTTTCCGTATTTTCTCTGCCGGGATTGGCCAGCAGAAACACAGCCGCTGCCACGCAGACGATCATTAAAATCACTGCCGCTGTGCGCCTCGGTTTTCGATAGCGGAGCACATTGCGGATACGGCCGCCCGTACCCCCTTCACTAAAAGATAAAGGCGCTCCGGACAGCAGGCCGCGCCGCCCTTCGGCAAGAGACAATAGAGCGGAGGAATAGCCCTTCTTTGCCCGCTCTCCCAGTCCGGCGATCACCGCCTCGTCGCAGGCCATCTCCATATCCTGGCCGCTCAGGGCAAAAGCCAGCCATACCAGAGGATTGAACCAATGCAGGCACAGTGCGGTCCAGGCCAGGAGCCTCCATACCGGATCCTTTCTGCGTATATGAATCTGTTCATGGAGCAGAACAAAATTTTCCTCCTCGGCGGTAAGACCCTCCGGCAGATAGATCCGCGGCCGCAGAATTCCATAGACAAAGGCCGTGGAAATCCCTCCGCACCGGTAGGCATTCTCCCCCTCCGGCACGGCTGCCCGCAGCCTTTTCTTCAGCCGGAGCATCGACACGATGCTGTAGACGGCCATTCCGTCTATTCCCAGCACCCAGATGACCGTGCCGACAGACAAAGCCGCCTGCAGAGGATTCACCGAATTTTCCGGCGCGGCGCTGGGAAGATTCACTCTGTTTCCCGCCGGATCATCCGATACCGGCAAAGGCAGGGTAATCTGCGGATTTTCCTGCATTCCAATATCCTGCGGAATATATTCCACCCGTCCGTTTCCCCCCGTCTCATTCTGGAGAGCGCCCAGAAGAGAAACGGGAGCCGTAAAAGAAACGGGGCAGAGGAGACGAAAAAGAACCACGGCCCACAGGACATAGGAAAATATCCTTGGCTTTTTTCGTAAAAACAGACGAAGCAGAAGACAGGCCAGAATCATCAGGCTGCCTGTCAGGCTCATATTGAACACCGTGATAAACAGATTTTCAGCCATTGTCCCCCTCCTCCTCATACTCGTCGATCAGTTTTTTAAGCTCCTCCACCTCTTCGGCCCGCAGCCTCCGCCCACGGGTAAAGGCAGCCAGAAAACGGGGCAGGGAACCGTCGAAATGCTCCTGCAGAAACTGCTCTCCCTGACCCGCCTGAAACTCTTCCCGGCCCATCAGGGCACGCACCGTCCCGCCCTCATTGGCAAACAATCCCCGTAGGCACAGCCGCTTCAGCATCGTATAGGTGGTCGTCCTCTTCCATCCAAAGTTCTCCTCCCCAAGCCGCACCAGTTCACTGGTACTCACCGGCGCTTTCTCCCAGATCAGGTCGGCAAACCTTTGCTCCATCTCGCCAAGCTTAAATCGCTCCATCCCATTTCCCTCCTTTGTCTAATTTCTTTAGACAATTTTAGTCTAACATTATTAGACATTCTTGTCAACCATTTACCTCGTCATTGTATAGGCATTGATATGTTGAATCGTATCACAGGCATCATCAAAGGAAATATCTTTTGCATAATCAAAACTGCGTTGATATTTGAAATCATAAGTTTATATTGGAAAAATTCAAAGAAATATCGGCATGGATGCGATTCGGGCAGAGGAAGCAACGTTCAATATCCATAAAATCTACCCCAATAAACCGGAAATGATTTTTGGCCTGGCAAGTACGCTGGCCTTAAAAGGAAATGCAGATGAAGCCATTGAACAAATAGAAAGAGGTTTGCCATTGTCAATCGATGAAAAGCAGAGAGCAGCCACGCGGGCAGCATTATGTTTTTTATATGTAAGAGCAGGATATCAAAAATATACTTCTTGGCACGGAAAATGCATGCGCTAAGTGACTGCCTGATATCATTCCCCCAGCTTTTCGTATTCTTCTCTTCCCGCTTCGGTAAAATACGGCTTCAAAATCACCCAATGGGCTTCCAAAAATTCCTTCTCAGAAAGCTGATTGGCGCTGCAAAAGGCAGGACTCTGCTGGATCCAGCCCAGATGGCTGAGCATCAGAACACGGACAATGCTCTCCCGTTTTTTTCCGCAGCTTAAGCCCGTCAGCAGTCCTCTCTTCTCCAGAGACAAAAGCGCCCTCAGCATGATCTCATAGAGGGCGTTGACATCCTGACTGCCTCCCTCGTTCAATCCATAGACAGAAGGATCGCGGAAATAGAAGGCATTGACTGACAGAGATTCTAACATCCTGCGCAGAAGCTCATCAAACTGTCGGAAAGACTGCACCTCCTCTGTAAAGGCAGTGTTCTGAAAGTTCTTCTCCATGATTGCCCGCAGGATATCCTGCTTTTTCCGAAAATAGTAGGTCAGATTTCCCACGCTGATATGCAGAGCTTCCGATATATTGCGCATGCTCACGCTGCCATAGCTCTTTTCATTAAAGAGTCTCCTGGCTGTCTCAATGATGTCATCCCGCAAAGCAGGTCTCATACTCCCCTCTCTCTCCGGCAGTTTAAACTGCCGCACTCCTCAGATTATCATTCTTCCCTGCGCCTCTTTGCATCGCTCCTGCTAAAGCTGTTCTGCCTCACCGAGCCAAAGCCCGGCGCTTGCATCGCTGGGCATGCGCAGATCTCCCCTGGGGGAAACCGCCACCGAGCCCACCTTGGGGCCGTCCGGCAGGCAGGAGCGCTTGAACTGCTGGGCAAAGAAGCGGCGGTAAAAGATGCACAGCCATTTCTTGATCGTTTCCCTGTCATAGGCGCCGGCAAAGGCCAGCTGTGCCAGGCGGAAAACCTTGCGCGGCCGGTACCCGAAGCGCAGCACATAGTACAGGAAGAAGTCATGAAGCTCATAGGGTCCTACCAGATCCTCCGTCTTCTGCGCAATCTCCCCGTCCTGAGGCGGCAATAGCTCCGGGCTCACCGGCGTGTCCAGAACATCCGAGAGGGCCAGGCTCAGCTTCTCGTCCCCACAGGTATCCGCATAATAGCGCACCAGATGGCGCACCAATGTTTTGGGCACGGAAGCATTGACTGCATACATGGACATGTGATCTCCATTATAGGTAGCCCAGCCCAGAGCCAGCTCCGACATATCCCCGGTGCCGATGACCAGGCCGCCGGTCTCATTGGCGATATCCATCAGGACCTGTGTCCTCTCTCTTGCCTGACTGTTCTCATAAGTCACATCCAGTTTTTCACCGTCATGACCGATATCCCGAAAATGCAGGGTGACCGCCTCCCGGATGTCGATCTCACGAAAATCGGTCCCCAGGCAGCGGATCAGCGTACAGGCATTGTCGTAGGTGCGGTCCGTGGTGCCAAAACAGGGCATCGTGACTGTGACAATCTTCTCGCGGGGAATATTCAGCATATCAAAGGCCCTCACTGTCACCAGCAGAGCCAGAGTGGAGTCCAGACCGCCGGAGATCCCTACCACGGCGCTTCTGCAGCCGGTATGCTCCAGCCGTTTTTTAAGCCCCATGGCCTGAATAGACAAAATCTCTTCGCAGCGCCGGGTCCTGTCCTCCCTGCCCGACGGCACAAAGGGAGCCGGGTCGATCCGGCGGCAGAGCGCGAGATCCTCCTGTTTCTGAGAAAAATAGACAATCTCATAATCCTCCGCTCCGCTCATGCGGTAAGTAGTGATCCTGCGCCTCTCGCTGGAAAGTCTTCCCAAATCCATGTCCGCCGTGATTATTCCCGTCTCAAAAAGCTTGGACTGTGCCAGCAAAGTCCCATTCTCTGCGATCAGATTATGTCCGCCGAAAACCAGATCTGTCGTGGACTCTCCCTCGCCGGCGCTGGCATAGACATAGCCGCAGACCAGCCTGGCCGACTGCCCGACTGCCAGTTCACGGCGGTATGCTGCCTTGCCGGTAACCTCGTCACTGGCCGAGCCATTGACGATCAGCGTTGCCCCGGCCATGGCATGGGCGATGCTTGGCGGCATGGCGCCCCACAGGTCCTCGCAGATCTCCGCTGCCACAACGAGCTTCGGATTGTTCCGGCAGACGAAGAGCAGCCGGCTGCCCAGCCGCACCGGATAGGTCCGGCCGGCTGCATCGGTAAAGTCCACCTGTACAGCCGTCTCATTCCCCTCATGGAAATGTCTGGCCTCGTAGAATTCAGAATAGTTGGGAATCGACCTCTTGGGGACCAGCCCCAGCAGGCGTCCCTGCTGAAAAGCCGCCATCACATTGTAGAGGCGGCCGTCTTTCACCCAGGGCAGCCCGGCAAAAACCAGCATATCCGAGTCCGCCGACGCCTGAACCAACAGGGCCAGCTGCCTTTTCGCCTCATCGATTAGACTGTCCTGCAGAAAAAGATCACCGCAGGTATAGGCCGTCAGACACAGCTCAGGGAAGACCAGCACCTTCACCTGACGGCCGCGCGCCTCTGCCATCAGCCCTTCGATCTGTTCCCGGTTATACAGTGGGTCGGCCACCCGAATCTTCGGCGTAGCCGCCGCCACCCGGATAAAATCATCCCTCATCTGTCTGCTCCTTTCCGGATATCTGCTTCAGTCCCTGAAGGATATCCGCCGCTATCTCATCCTGCGATCTCTGATCTGTCTCTACCACCAGATCCGCGGCCCTCCGGTAGAAGGGCTCTCGTTCAGCCATCAGTCCTGCAATATATTCCACATTCATATGGCCGGCGAGCACCGGCCTGTTTGTACTGCTGTGGATTCTCCGATAGGTTTCCTGCGCAGAGACGCGAAGGAGAACCACTATCCCCCTCTTTTTCATCCACTTCACATTTTCCGGGCGCAGCGGGACTCCGCCTCCGCAGGAGACCACCATGGCCCCCTCGCCGGATAACCGGCAAAGCAGCGCCGTCTCCATCTGCCGAAAGGCTTCCTCCCCGTCTTCCGCAAAGATTCGGGTAATCTCCTTGCCAGCCTCCATCTTTATAATATCATCCATTTCCAGGCATTTTATCCCCAGAAGTCTGGCCAGCCGGCGGGACACGCTGGTCTTTCCGCTGCCCATAAAGCCAATCAGATAAATCTGTTCTTTCATCCCGCCATCTCCCTGTACTCCTGTTTCCACTCCCGGATCAGCGCGCCCACCGCTTCTCTGCGGCGGATTACATCCTTGCTGAAGGCCTGCGCGATCTCTTCGGCCTTCCCCATATATGCCGCATTTTTGCTGAAAGCAGTAAGCTCTTCCTTCCATCGGTACTGATTTTCACCGGACACACTGGCTCTCACCTCCTCAGGCAGGGTCAAAAGCTCCGGCTCCATCCAGTACAGCACAAAAATCTCTTTGGCGATGGAATCCAGGGATAAAACACGCCAAGCCCGAACAAAACAGTCCATGGCCTCCTCATACAGCATCAGCTGGACACAGGCCAGTCCCCTATTATGCCATATCCACGCCGCAAAGACTTCATCCCGGGGAGAGCTCCGCAGAATCTGGTCATAAGTGTGAATCGCATTGCCATACTGACGTACATCCAGGAAAAAATCTCCTCTCTGCTTAAGCAGCTCCTGGGGGCTGGAATTTCTGAGTTCATCCAGCCTGTCCCGAAACTGCAAAAGCTCCTCATCGCCGTAGTAGCGCAGCTCATTTACCAGAAGAAGCAGCCCCTGATACAGATCGGCATCCTGAGCCATGAAATGGCGCAGCTTACCTTCCAGCTCTGCCAATCCCAGCTCATGCCCCAGAAAGCGATACAAGCGCTCGCCGATAAAATCCTCCGGCAAAAGCAGCACATAATTGACAATATAATAACTCAGCTCCTCGGCCGAATACAGCGAAATACCGGTCTCCTTCGCATAATAAGGCTCTCTCACCTCCGGCTCCCGGCAATAAATCAGTCCGCTCATGGCTCCTCCTTATCAGACGCCAAAATCATCCGGCGCAAAAATTAAATGTAAAAATCTTTGCGGATCATCTTCCCCGACGAGGGGTACATCTCCCCGAACCCCTTGTCGATGACGCGCACCGTCATCCCTCTCTCCCCGGTAAAGGCCAGAATCACTTCCACTTTAGCCGCCTTAGGCGGTCTCTTGGGAAACTCATCCAGTGGTATCGAATACCTGGACGGCGAGGTCCCTCCCAGAGGCGTCACCTGAAAATCCACACTGTCCGTCCCATCCAGAGCCAGGGTCACCGATGCCCTGGTCTCATACCAGCTGCTGCCGGCAGGAGCCAGGATCAGCTGTCTTTTTCTCCCCTCATACTGCACCTCCATGGACACCTGCGAGCGTATCCTTCCCTCGCAGATACAGATAAAGGGATAAGCCGTATTTTGCTGCATATAATCGAAGGCCACAAAGGCCGCTCCCCGGGAGAAAAGATTCTGCCCGCCGAACACCCGGCGCTTCTGACAGACCAGATGAAGAAATTCCTCCGGCCATCTGGGGTTTTCAAAGCCCTTGCCGGTCAGAAACACGGTGGAGACCACCTTCTTGCTCAGCATACGGGAAGCGCAGGCCGTCAAAATCCGATCGGCCAGCTTCTCCCCTGCCGGCGTCTCCAGCAGCTCCAGACTGAAGCCCTCCTCCAGAGCCTCATGGGCAGCCTCCGCCACCTGGGGCTTTCTCCCCCTTATCACGCTCATCTCATAGTAATGCAGGCCGTGGTCCACCAGATCAAAGGCGCAGACCTGATGGGTCCAAATATCGGCCTTCTGGCTGAGCACGAAAAAGAGAAAGGCCTCCGTATGGTTTAGCACGTGTACTTTTTCCCTCTCCATCCCCAGCTTTTCCGCTATCTCCATCAAAGCATCCATCACCTTGACAGATGCCTCCCGTATGGTAAACACCAGACTGTCGATCTGCTCGCACCCGGTCCTCTTTTTGGGAATATCCAGGATCTGGTCCAGAAAAGTACCCAGCATCTCTGCCGCCGTGTACATGGTCCCTTCTATGGTTGCGGTACCGTCCCGCTCCACCAGCTTCACCAGCTTGTCGACCATGCTTCCTTCCCCGAACAGAGCCGCACGGTAAGCCTCCTCGCCGATCAGCCAGCCCGCTTCCCCTTTTTTCTTGCAGACCATCGTGGGAATCAGAAACTTCTCTTCATTTTCCTCTTTTTCCTTGAGCCCCACCGCCTGCGCATCACAGCTTTCTCTGTCAAACAGGCTGATCTGTGTGTAATCATCACAGACATCTATGCCCAATATTAGCCCCGGCATACCTCTTCATTCCTTCCCATAATCTTAAGTGAATCTGTCCGCCGGCGCGGACAACACCGATCTTAAAAGCCAGAGGGCCCACTCGGATATGCGCGCAATACGCATACGTCTACCGGCGGCCGCCGTCCATGGCTTTCACGGCAAAATATCGGTCGATTACCGTTTCTGTCACCGCATAATCCCGCATTTCTTTCTTCAGGGCGCCTTCTTCCAGCACATCTAATCCGCGAATAATCCGGTTTAACCGGCTCAGGCGATCCTCTCCGCCCGTACCGTCCTCGTCCTCCGGCATACGCAGGCTGCCTTTTTTTAACACCACTTCACCCTGGGGCAGCTCGCGCAGAATCTCATATTCCAGCTGCTCTCCATAGAACAGGGTAAAACACCGACTGTACCAGCCTCCCCAGCTATGGGGCAGAGTCTCTCCGAAGGTCCGCCCGTCCGGCAGCAGCCGGCAGCGAATGCGCAGCCTCTCCCCCTCCTGTGTCCGGCAGGAAATAATCTGTTTGCCCTTAAGATATGCGGGATATCCCGGCTCGGCAGCGAAAGCGGCAAAAAAGTCAAACACCATATCTTGATCGCAGCATCGGCGAATTACATCTATGCAGAGTTCGTTTTCCTCTGTGCTCCTCTCCCCCGCAAAGGAAAGATAGCGGCACAGAGCCAGATGACAGACAAAAGGGAGGCCATCCTTTTTGAGTCTCTCCTCCACCAGGTCGAAAACCGTATTCCCGGCTGCCACATCCGCCGTAAAGAAATCATGGCATTTCACCACCAGATAGGCTCTGAGCAGGGTCTCATCCGGCTTTCCCTGATTCTCATAGGCCTCAAAAACATCATCGATCCCTCGTCTTTCCCCGGTAAAAAGCATCTGTCCCAGAAGTCTTTCGGGCAAATCATAGAGCGGCGCACGGTAGCGCACTGCCCGCCGCAGCACCTGATACATTCGCTCGCTGCTGCTGTTGTAATGGCGGCACAGATATTCCAGAATCACCGCGTCGTTTCTCCGCTTTTCCATGCAGCAATAGCAAGCCTCCAAAAGCAGAGGATCCGGAGCAAACAGCCTCTCCATACATATGCGTGAACACAGCTTCAGCAGCAGAGAAGGGCTGAGCCGATCGTAGCCGTACCGCCGAATCAGCGAGAAAGCCCGATCACAGAAATCGTCTCGGATAAACACCTCCGTCATCATCTGGATGTCCTCCGGCGACGCATAGGAAACATCCAGACGCAGAAGACGCTCTCCATGGCTGTCCTTCATACTCCCCTCGATGAGCCGCGAAGTCAGCTGCCTTGCAAACTGCCCCCGAATCCCCTGTATGGAAAGCACCTGCTCATAGAGAGAAAGAGCCTCCGCATCAAGGCGGTTTTCCTCCACTGCGCTGCGGCAGCGGCGTATGGTCAGATACTCATCCCCCGGACGCAGAGCGAAAAGCTTTTCCTCCAGCTTTCTGCCCGCAAAGAGACGGCGGCTGGAATAATTTCCTCCCGCCAGCCGGCTGCCAAAGCTGTCCTGAAACAGGATCCGGCAATGCTCCGAATACAGGGGAACGATAGCCTTTCCATCCGTAAGGCGCGCCGTAAGCTCGCCCTCCAGCTCCTCACAGCAGACGATCACCCGGTCCCAGGCCAAATTGTCACAGCTGATCTGCACAGAATAGAGCAGTCTGGGGAGAGCCGCCGCCAGCTTTTCATCCACCACATCCGCCGGCAGCATCCTTTCATAGATGCGCGCCAGTTTTTCACTCATATGACCGGCCAGGGCCTGATCCCTGGCAAAGTCTTCCATCTGTCTTTCATAGTTTCTGTAGGTATCGTCCTCCGGTGAAAAACAGGTGAGAATATTGTCATAGAGCACAGCCCGGCTCCCATCGTCCAGCGTGTTGGTGTAGGAGAAATACAGATAAATCTCCTGGGGCAGATTCCCCTTCCAGTCTGCAGGCAGCGAATACAGATAGTATTCGTAGAGCCTGGTCAGTCTCACATCAAAGGCCACACCCATCTCGAACCAGGAAAAATACTGCTCTCCTTTCTTCTCGCCCAAGATCAGCACCCGGCAGATCGCCTCCACGATCTCTACATTCTCATAGCGCTCGGCAAGACGAGAGAGCAGACGATAATATGCGGGACGAAATGTTCTCTCGTTCTCCGACAGAGCAGCTATGCGCAGGGCCAGTTCTCTTCCGATCCTCTCCTTTTTTCCTCCCCAGGCCAGAGCATGGAGCTCAAAATCTCCCAGAGAAGCCAGTAAAAGAGGCTGACTCTCATAAAGACGGCAGGCCTCCAGATAGAGGAAAGGACTGCGGCAGCCCCGCTCGTACAATAACCGCATCTCCTCCCGCGCCTGCAGCGGATTGTCACGATACTCAGCGTCAGTGCGAAGAAGCAGGAAAAAGATCGTCTGACTGGGATGATCCCCTTCATAATACAGGTGAAGAACACGGGACAGCTGTTCTCTGTCCTCCTCCTCGCCGCTGTAAAGGCTGCGCACATAGAGATAACAGCAATATTCATCGATATTTTCAAGCCTTCGGGACAATATCCGCTCCTTCACATCGGTCAGAAGCAGTCCCGCGCGCTCTCTCTGTCCGGCCAGAATGCAAATCTGCGCATGCACAAGCTCCAGCATGTCCGGTGTGTCGTAAGTGTCTCTGAGTCTAGCAATTTCCGTCAGCATCCCATTTATCTGCACACGGTTCTGGAAATCCTGACCGGAAGCATCTGCGAAATGTGCCAAAAACCGCAGGAGCTCTCCCCGGTATTCCGCCCGCTGTCTTTGCTGATCCGTCCTGTCTTTCTGAGAAGCCGTCACCGCAATGGAAAAGGTCTGGTACGGCGTGGACAGCGTAATACGGCCACAGTTGACTCCGGCGTGAAGCATGGCAGGATGAATCGTGTAGCGCAGCCGACACCTCCCCTCCTCAAAGCTGTCCTCCGTCAGAAGGCGGCTCTCCAGCTCGATAAACGGAGTGTCCGTTTTGACGCGGATATTCACCGCTCCCCAGGTGTTCCTCTCGATTTCGATCACATCCGTCCGGTCCTGCTCCACCTCCGCTTCAAAACGTTCTTCTTCACTGACGGAGATGCGCAGCTGCTCCTTGGCTCCGCAGCCGGTCAAAAACTCCTCCAGGGCCTCCCTGCGGTCCCCTCTGCCGTAGAGCCCCCGGTACAAAGCCGCAAAAGAGGGCTGATCCATAAAGGGGAGCGTCAAGAAACCGCTGTTTTCGAAAATCTTCAGAGCCACATCGAAATCCTGTCTGGCCAGATCAGCAAAGGCTTCGATGGTCCGAATCCGCTCATAAGCCGTCCGTCCCGCCGGCGCTGTGACCGTAAAGACATAGGGTATCTGAATCTCGCCCGCATCACTGACCAGGATAATCTGCCCTTTGATCTCTTCACCGGGCCGCAGATCCTGGATATCCACTTCATAAGCCACCGCTCCCCGGCTGCCCACAAACTGATCCGCAAAAAGATGGACACGATAATGAGAGGAGTACAAAAGGCCCTTGACTCTCCGTCCTTCTGCCTCCCTCAGTGTCAGCTCCCCTCTGTAATTCTGTCCTGCCGCCAGGTCCAGACAGATCTTCTCTGGCTCCACCGCCAGTCGAAGCTCCTCTCCAAGCCCCTCTCCCCTGGCCAGCCGGCTGATCCGCTCTCTCATCTGTCCATCGCCGCCTTCCGCTGCCATATTCATGCCATATCCACCGGTTTCTCTTTCGTCACTCTTCTCCGATCATCTGCATTTTCTCTATCTTACCACATCTGGCCGATTCCTGCATTAAAATTCTTTGCCGGAATCCTCTTTCCGGAATCTTTCTCAGACCTGTCTCTGGGCCTGTCTCTGCTCCTCTTTTTGCGCAGCTTCTCCCTCGTTGACGCTCTCCGCCTCCTCCGGCCGGTCCTGGCGCAGGCTGCGAAGCCACTGGCCGATCTCCTTCTCCCGTCCGTTTTCCGACGGCAGGTAGAAACGCGCATCGCGCAGCTCGTCAGGCAGATACTGCTGCTTTACATAATGCCGGGGGTAGTCATGGGCGTAGAGATAGCCTGTACCCCGCCCCAGTTTTCCCGCTCCGCCATAATGCGCATCCTGCAGATAAGGCGGTATGGTTTGTATTTTTACCTTTTTCACCACATCCATAGCAGAAAAAACTGCCTGGCAGGCCGCGTTGCTCTTGGGGGCGGAAGCTACGTAGGTCACCGCCTGGGACAGGATGATCTGTGCCTCCGGCATCCCGACCCGCTCCACCGCCAGAGCTGCCGCCACGGCCACCTGCAGCGCCTGCGGGTCAGCGTTTCCCACATCCTCGCTGGCGCAGATCATAATCCTTCTGGCAATAAAGCGGATGTCCTCCCCGGCGTTCAGCATACGGGCCAGATAATAGACCGCCGCATCCGGATCGGTCCCCCTCATGCTTTTGATAAAGGCTGAAATCGTATCGTAGTGGTTGTCTCCGTCCTTATCATAGCGCACCGCCCGCCGCTGGATACACTCTTCCGCCACCGGCAGCGTGATATGAATCCTGCCGTCCTCACTCCGGTCCGTGGTCAGCACTGCCAGCTCGATGGCATTGAGAGCGGTCCTGGCATCCCCGTCGGCCATATCTGCCAGAAAGTCCAGCGCTTCATCGGTGATCACCGCATCGAAGCTTCCCATTCCCCGCTCTCCATCGGTCAGAGCGCGGCGCAGCAGCACCTTGATGTCCTCCGTATCCAGCGGTTTCAGTTCAAAAATCACGGAGCGGGAAAGCAGTGCCCCGTTGACTTCAAAATAAGGGTTCTCTGTGGTGGCTCCGATCAGAATAATCGTCCCATCCTCCACAAAAGGCAGCAGATAATCCTGCTGGACCTTGTTGAACCGGTGTATCTCATCGATAAAAAGGATCGTCCGGCGCCCGTACATCCCCGCCAGATTCTTGGCCGCCTCCACGATCTGCTCCATGTCCTTCTTGCCGGAGACCGTAGCATTGATCTGGGTAAACTCTGAACTCGTAGTCCCGGCAATCACCCGGGCCAGAGTCGTCTTTCCCGTGCCCGGAGGACCATACAGGATCAGAGAGCTCAATTTATCCGCCTTGATAGCCCGGTAAAGCATCTTGTCTTTTCCCAGGATATGGCGCTGCCCCACCACCTCCTCCAGAGTCCGCGGCCGGAGCCGGGCAGCCAGCGGCGCCTCCTTCTTCTTTTGGTTTTCCCTCATATAATCAAACAGATCCATTTTCCTACTGCCTTTCATGCCTTGATGGCCTCATTTTACTACAGATCCGAAAAAAAGAAAATCGCTTTCTAATCCAGCAAAAGTTCATCCACACGCACGAATTCATATCCGCGTTCCGTCAGCCGATCGACGATCTGGAGGGCAGCCTCCACCGAGGTACGGTAGACATCGTGGAGCAGGATAATGTCGCCATCCTCCACCTCGTTCAATACCCTCTCCACCACCGTCTGCGTATCCTGCACCCTCCAGTCCTCCGGGTCCACGCTCCAGAGCACCACCTGCATATCGGTAAGGCTTTCCAGATCTTCCTGCCAGGAGCCAAAGGGCGGCCGAATATAGCGAATCTGCTGACCGCAGGCCTCTCCGATCACCTGGTTTGCCCCGTCAATCTCCTCGCAGGCCTCTTCGTCGGGAATCGAAGTCAGCTGAACATGGCTGTAGGTGTGGTTTCCGATCAGATGTCCGTCGTCTGCAATCTGGCGTACGATATCCTCATGTCCTTCCACATTGACACCAATCAGGAAAAAGGTAGCTTTTATCCCTCTTTCCCTGAGTCCTTCCAGCAAAAGTTCCGTGTAGGCCGGATGTGGGCCGTCGTCAAAGGTAAGGGCGACCACCGGCGCTGTGCCTGTCTGCGTCTTGCCTCCTCCCGTCTCCAGAACCTGAGGCCAGTCCGCGCTGACAAGTCCGGCCAACAAAAAAATCCCTGCTGAAAACAGCAGGGAAAAGAATGTCTTTTTCATGGCATCCGCCCATCTATCTCCACTCTCTATACTTTATGGAGCGGCAGGACCGATCATGACTGCTAAAGACTTTTGACGTATGCTTTTTATTTTCAGGCAATCAAAGCCCTGGCACGGTTATAATCCCGATTCTTCACATAAATCACGTAAGTATATGCCATATTGTCCGAAAACGGATCGTAACCCATCCCACCGGCACCTACCTGCATCGACATACTGGCATGGATATTGCGTCCAAAAGTAGTGTGGTTCCTCATCGTCTTCATCTCATAGGGAATACCGTGCTCCTTCAGCCGGCTCCACACCTTGGCAGACTGCTCAGCCGAATTATCCGTAAAAAGCTTCCTGCGATTAAAAATATTAATCATGTAGCCGCCTCCTTTCGGAATCTTTTTATTATTATCGCAGAAAAAAACATCTCTGTCAAGACAAATTCTCAGGCCTTCGCATAACTTTTCAAGGCATCTATGCAGATATGGAGCCATTACAGCAGGAAATACTGAAAGGGCGCTGAAAGGACAGGCTGCGCTCAGGCGAAAAACCTGTGAAAAGCTTCCCTTTCCCCCTGCCTTGATTCGGCCGGAAAATCATGATACCATAAGGGCAAACAAGGATTGCCCTGTGCGCCGTCTGGATAAACCAGTGGCCCACCTTATTTATTACCTTTAAATCAGATAAAAAATTCCGCCCATCCGCCGCAATGCCGCAGAAAAAAGGGACCTTTCCGTGGCCTTAATCCCACTGGCTCTGGTCCGTGTGCAGAAGCTCATGGGCCTTGTGGGACATGGGCGAGCCTAAGAACTCCTTATACAGGGTGCGCACGTCGGGATTCTCATGGGAATAGCGCAGGGCGTTGCCCTTATCCAGGCGGTACAGGCCGGCCGCCCTCTGGGCTGCCCTCTCCTCCCCGTCCTTGATGGGCTGGCCGCCGCCTCCGGCGCAGCCGCCGGGACATGCCATCACTTCCACGAAGTCGTAAGCGCACCGACCGGCCCGCACATCCTCGATGAGCTTTCTGGCCTCTCCCAGGCTGG
>CALWGV010000010.1 GCA_944380185.1 uncultured Lachnospiraceae bacterium | reverse complement strand
TGCCCACCTGCTCCAGGTAATCGATCCGGGCCTCCTCCAGCCAATGCACATAGTTGGCGTGGTGAATCATCCCCATCTGATCGGTCTCATAGTAGTGGGCCTTTCTCTCATAGCTTTTTATTTTCATTCTGTACCTCCGCTGTTTTTTGCTCAATAACCTTCCCTTTCACCCGTCCCAATATGCGGACACAGACAACGCTGTCTGAAAAAGCCGGAGGCCGCCCATCGGACCGCCCCCGAAAAAATCACTAAATCAATATTTTCACGCCGCTGCCGGAGCAAAGACCAGCCACTCAAGGAGGGCATAGGCCAGAATCAGGCCTCCCAGCACAATGCGATACCAGCCGAACATCTTAAAGTCATGCTGCTTGATATAGCCCAACAGGAAGCGGATCGCAATCACCGCCACCACAAAAGCCGTGATCATTCCTACTGCCAATATCCCAATATCCGAGCTGGTGAGCCTATTCCCATCCAGGAAAAATTTGATGAACTTAAGTCCGCTGGCTCCCGCCATAATAGGAATGGACAAAAAGAATGAATATTCAGCAGCAGCCGTCCGGGACACGCCAAGGAGCATTGCTCCTAAGATCGTCACGCCCGAACGCGAGGTGCCGGGCACCATGGCCAAAATCTGGAACAGACCGATCAGCGCAGCTCCCATATAAGAGAGCTGGCCCACCGTGTTCACCGTAAAGACACGTCTCTTGTTTTTATTTTCCAGCACAATAAAGAAGATGCCGTAGAGCACCAGCATGGCAGAAACCACATAGGAGTTATAGAAATGTTCATCCATCCAGTCGTCAAAGAGCAGTCCCATAATCACCGCCGGAATGCAGCCGACAGCCACCTTTCCCCAAGTAGCCCAGGTCTGCTGCTTCTGTCTTGCCGATTTGCTCGGGGCAAAAGGATTTAACTTATGGAAATACAGTACCACCACAGCCAGAATTGCCCCCAGCTGAATCACCACATCAAACATTTCCATAAAAGCGTCCGTTGCATTTAACGGCAGAATTTCCTCCAGCAAAAGCAGATGACCTGTACTGCTGATCGGGAGAAATTCCGTGATGCCCTCCACGATTCCGTATATCGCTGATTTCAGCAGTTCAATAAGTTCCATTGGCTTCTTAATTCCTCCTGTATACTCACTACTATTTTATTCCTGCTCTTGATTTATCACGCCGACGGATCAAATGTCCTCGATCTGCCAGTCGATCGGTTCCACGCCGTGTTCCTCCAAAAAAGCATTGGTTTTGCTGAAGGGTCTGCTTCCGAAAAACCCCCGATAAGCCGACAGCGGACTGGGATGAGGCGCCTCCAAAATCAGATGCTTTGGATTAGTCAGCATAGACTTCTTCATCTGAGCTGGTCTGCCCCACAAAATAAAGACAATGGGGCGATCGATGTCATTGAGCACGCGGATAGCTGCATCGGTAAACTCCTCCCAGCCTATCCCTCTATGAGAATTGGCCTGATGAGCGCGGACCGTCAGCACTGTATTGAGAAGCATGACCCCCTGTCTGGCCCACTTTTCCAGACAGCCGTTGTTGGGAATGCGGCATCCCAGATCATCATGAAGCTCCTGATAGATATTGACCAGAGAAGGCGGGATCTCCACTCCCGGCTTCACCGAAAAGCACAGACCATGGGCCTGACCTACGTTGTGATAGGGATCCTGCCCCAGAATTACAGCCTTGACCTTCGACAGCGGAGTGAATTCAAAGGCATTGAAAATATCATCTGCCGCCGGAAAAATCTGTCTCGTCTCATATTCATGCTTCACCGTCTTATATAATTTGGCATAATAAGGCTTTTTAAATTCGGCTGAGAGCGGTCCCAGCCAGTCATTTGCAATAGCTCCCATAATTAAATCCTCACACTCACACCTCTGTCCACCAGATAGCGCTTCAAATCCTTTATCTTCAGTTCCTTATAGTGAAACAGAGAAGCCGCCAGCGCGGCGTCAGCCTTGCCCTCCGTCAGCACATCGTAAAAATGTTCTTCTCTGCCGGCCCCTCCCGATGCAATCACCGGAATAGATACATTCTCCGCCACAAGACCGGTGAGCTCATTATCATATCCGCCCTTCGTCCCGTCGCAGTCCATACTGGTGAGCAATATCTCTCCTGCCCCCAGTCTCTCCGCTTCCATGGCCCACTCCACGGCATCCAGCCCCACATCGATGCGGCCGCCGTTTTTGTATACCGTATAGCCGCCGTCCGGCTTTCTTTTGGCATCAATGGCTACCACCACGCATTGACTGCCGAATTTGTCCGCTGCATCGCTGATCAGCCGCGGCGTGCTGATTGCCGAGGAATTGATGGAAATCTTATCGGCCCCTTCTCTGAGGAGCAGGCGAAAATCCTCTACGCTGCGGATACCGCCGCCCACGGTAAACGGAATAAACACCCGTTCTGCCACCCGGGCCACCATATCCACTACCGTACGGCGATTGTCCGACGAGGCCGTAATATCCAGAAAAACCAGCTCATCGGCTCCTTCCTGATCATAAGCCGCCGCAACCTCCACCGGGTCGCCGGCATCCCTGAGATCTACAAAGTTGACTCCCTTTACCACCCGCCCACCGGTCACATCCAGGCAGGGTATGATTCGCTTGGTATACATAGCATTCCTCTTCTTCCCATCATATCAGCTGCACAGCCAAAATACCACAAAAGATTTTCTTAATATAATTCTTTTCGGACAGTCCTTTTACAGCGCCGCGAAATTGCGGAGAATCTGCAATCCCACTTCACCGCTTTTTTCCGGGTGAAACTGGCAGGCAAAAAGGTTCCCCCTCTCCACTGCCACCGGAAGAACAGTCCCATATTCGGTCTCTGCCGCCACAGCTGTCCGATTCTCCGGCTGCACATAATATGAGTGGACAAAATAGACATAGGAGCCGTCTTTTATCCCGCGAAACAAACGGCTGTCCGGTCTGAGACGCAGAGAATTCCATCCGATATGGGGGATCTTGAGTCCCGGCGCTTCAGGTATGCGAGACACTCTCCCCCTTATCAGTCCCAGCCCCTTCACGCCTGGGCTCTCCTCACTCTCTTCAAAAAGAAGCTGCAGTCCCAGGCAAATTCCTAAGAACGGCGTACCCCTTTTGGTCACCTGCCGAATCGTTTCCTCCAGGCCGTACTCCCGAAGTCGGCTCATTGCATCGCCAAAGGAACCTACTCCCGGCAAAATTACCTTGTCCGCTGCAAGGATCGTCTCCGGCTCTCTGGTTGCCATCGGCTGCTGGCCGAGATAGGCCAGAGCCTTCTCCACACTCTTTAAGTTGCCTGCATCGTAATCTATGACCGCTATCATCGCATCGCCTCTTTTCTGCCGCTGCCCGTCTAAATACTGTTTTTTATTCTATCACAAATCCGGCAGCGAGGCAATGTAAAAACAGAGCGGTACGCCGCCGGACCCGCCGGCTGTACCGCTCTGTCTTTATCGTCTGTGCTTTTACAGTACCTTGGATAAAAATTCCTGGAGTCTGGGATTCTTCGGATGAGCAAAAAACTCCTCCGGCGGAGCGCTCTCCTTGATGACTCCCTCATCCATAAAGAGGACTCTGGTCGCTACCTCTCTGGCAAAGCCCATCTCATGGGTGACGATGACCATGGTCATTCCTTCATCAGCCAGGGCCTTCATCAGATCCAGCACCTCGCCGACCATCTCCGGGTCCAGGGCGCTGGTGGGCTCGTCGAACAGAATTACATCCGGATTCATCGCCAGAGACCGGACAATCGCCACCCTCTGCTTCTGTCCGCCGGACAGGGTAGATGGATAAGCATCGGCCTTATCCTCCAGGCCGATTCGCTTTAAGAGACGCAGGGCGTCCTCCCTCGCTTCCTTTTTGATTTCCGCCTTGGTGGTGGCAACCGGAACCGGCTCCTCCTTCTTATCCGCCGGGGCAAAACGGTTTTTCACGCCCAGCCAGGCATTTCTGCGGCGCGCCTTGTTTAACTCCTGGCAGCGGGTATAGACCGGCGCCAGCATGATGTTCTCGATTACCGTCTTATTGTTGAACAGATTAAAGTGCTGGAACACCATTCCCATATGACGGCGGTGAATGTTGATATCCACGCTCATATCAGCGATATCCACTCCATTAAAGATCACGCTGCCGCTGGTGGGATCCTCCATGCAGTTTAAGCAGCGCAGGAAGGTGCTCTTGCCGGAGCCGGAAGGGCCGATGACCACGACGATATCGCCCTTGTTGATGGTCACATTGATCCCCTTTAAGACTTCCACACCGTCAAAGCTTTTTTTCAGATCAATTACGTCTATCACTCTTCTTCAGGCTCCTTTCCATCCATCGTATCATCAGAGAAATGAGCATCACCAGCACGATATAGATCAGGGCCATCACCAGATAAGGCACCATAAACTCATAGCTGTTGCTGCCGATATAGCTGAAGGCCACATACAGGTCGGCCGCCCCTACGAAGCTCACCACCGAGGTCTCCTTGATCAGCGAGATAAATTCGTTGCCCAGGGTGGGCAGAATATTTTTCACCGCCTGGGGAATCACAATTTTCATCATGCTGGTGTGAAAGCTGAGACCCACGGCCCGGCCCGCCTCCAGCTGACCCGGATCCACCGACTGAATGCCGCTCCGCATGATCTCCGAGATATAGGCTCCGCTGTTTAAGCCGAACACCATCATGGATACCTGCACGCCGGTCATATTGATATCCAAAAGGGGCAGCAGCACATAATAAAAAACCAGCAGCTGCACCACCATAGGTGTCCCGCGAAACAGCCCTACGTAAAAGCTGCAAAATCCATTTAAGACGCGGGGCAGCCTTTTATATTTAGGCACCACCCGCACCGTTGCGATCAGCGTGCCGATCACTATGCCGATCAGCAGGCCGGTCACCGCAATAAGCAGGGTGTTCTGCAGGCCGTTCAGCACCCTGACATATCCGTTTTTCTCAATAAAAACTTCCAGAAAACGTTCTATTTTTCGTCCGAAATCTCCCATATTACCACCTGACTCTGCCGGTTAAAAAGCGGGCAGCCTTTTTTCTGCCCGCTTTTTAGTCTGTCTGATATTCTATCCGCTGTTCTTACCGTGATGACGCAGCCGTTCACTGCACCTCATTGAGCGCCTCGGTGATACAGTCAGCCGGAGCCGCGTCAATGATCACATAGGTGAGGTTGCCGTTGATCAAGTCCTGAACCGCCAGGGAGCCATTGGCGTAGGGCACGCATTCGGCGGGAAGTCCCGCGAATCCCCAATCCTCATCGCCCTCCACATAGTACTGGCCGGTAGTGCCTCTCTGCACACCGATCTTATCGGAAGAGCTTAGGCCCGCCAGAATCTCTTCCACGGAAGCAGCGTCGGTGCAGGCATCAAAGGTGGTGTCATCACCGGTGGTGATCAGCCTCTGGGACGCCTGATAATAGGTGTCGGAGAAGGTCACATACTCTTCTCTCTCGGCGTTGACCGTCAGACCAGCCATGGCGATATCGCATCTCTGCTGTCCCACGGAGAGGCAGACCGCGTCAAATTCCATATTCTGAATTACCAGCTCCTGCCCCAGTTCCTCGGCAAGGAGGGCTGCAATCTCCATGTCGATGCCCAGGTAGCTGTCGCCATCCATATACTCGAAAGGCTCAAAAGCTGCATTGGTCGCAACCACCAGCTGATCCTTGGACTCGTCAAGCTCTGCGGAAACGACAGGGGTGGGCTCGCCGTCGCCAAAATATTTATTGAAGATTTCATCCAGGGTGCCGTCCTCCTGAATCTTGGCAATAAAAGCGTTCACCTGCTCCAGCAGCTCCGGCTGTGTTTTATCCACACCGAAAGCATATTCCTCTTCCGTCAGGTCAATGGGAATAACCTTGACCGCCTGGACCGTTTCCTCGCCGCCGGCCGCCTGGGTCTGCGCCGCTGTCGTCTCCTCGTTTCCGCCGCAGCCGATCATCGATACGGCCAACAGCATTGCCATGCATAAAGCTATGAGTTTTTTCATTTTTCTCTCCTCCCGCCGGGCTTTGCCTTTCATGTCTCCTATCTTGCGTTTTTCTTCGGCCTTTTCCAGCTTTTCCTTATCAAATTTTATCGGGAAGAATGCAGCTCCCCGCTGATTGGTTTATACTATAGCATAGAGAAGAGAAAAACGCAAGAATAAATATTCATAAATTCTTGTATAAATATTCAAATTCTATCGGTGCTTTTTACCATGACACGGCCCTCGCCGTTCCTGCATTACCGTTTCGTAATCATAAATGCAGTGAATGCTGCCGCCCGCTTTCACATGCAAAATCATATCGTTTGCCCTCTGCAGCATCATGTCTTTTAAAAGCTGCATATCCCCTTCCCATACCGTCACCTCTTTTGTCTGCCGCAGATGACGGATATTCTCCCGGTCCTCATCCGTTCCAAAGCAAATATAGTCTGTCCGATCCGGCTCCGGGTTTAATACCGACATGATATAGCGGGCGTTATCCTCCCCGTACCGCCTTACGTACTCATAATACTGCCGGCCGTACCGCTGCAAATATACCGAATAGTTTCCCTCGCATTTCCACTGCCCCACCTTATGGATCTCAATCATTTCCTGATATCGAATGTTGCTTCCCAAAAGCACAGCCAGACAGTCGTGTACGCGAAACAGGATCAATTCGCTTTTCTCGGACCGCAGTCCCTCTGCTGCATTTCCGCAGATTCCGTACAGCAGAACAATCTCATCCTTATCCTGGTTTGCATCAATCCGTTCCTGCAAAGTTTCCCGCAGTTTCCGCGGTTCATTATGCGCCTCGATATCCACATATTCCACTTCGGCGCACAGCTTCTCCTCTTTCAGGATTCGTTCCAAATAAGGCTTATAGATCTGACACGCTATATATTTTCTGCTTTTCATCAGTATGGTTCCTCCCCATTTTTGCTTTCCCAAAGCATTGGCGGTCCCTGTCCGGGAAGCTTCACGATAAGCTTAGTATACACCCTTCTTCCTGCAATATAAATTTTTATAAATGCTCACCTTATAAAGAAAATTGCTGTTTTTTACCGCACCCTGTTTACGAAAAAGGGACATCCCCCGATCCCCGTTCCGGTTATCAGAAAATATCCCTTTTATTTGACTATCTGCAAATGTCCTGGCCGCTTACACCATCATGGCTCCGTCCACAGACAGGATCTCTCCCGTCACATAACTGGCCATGTCGCTGGCCAGAAACAGAAAAGCATTGGCAATGTCCTCCGGCTCGCCCACACGGCCCAGGGGAATCGCCGCCATGAGCGGCTTAATCATCTCATCCGGCAGAGCCGCCACCATATCGGTCCGGGTGATGCCAGGAGCAACGGCGTTTACCCGAATGTGGTCCTTTCCCAGCTCCCTGGCCAGGGATTTGGTCAGGCCATTGACCGCGAATTTGGACGCCGGATAGCCGCAGCCCGAAGACTGGCCGTACAGGCTTACCATGGAACTGGTATTGATGATTACGCCGCCTCCCTGCTCCTTCATCATCCGGGCCGCCGCCTGGGCGCAGACAAAAACCGCATTGACATTGAGGCGAATAATCTTTTCAAATTCGCCGGGCTGATAATCATAAATGCTGGTGCTGGAGGAGACCCCGGCATTGTTTGCCAGAATATCCAGTCTTCCAAAACGCTCCTTCACCTGACTGAAGGCCTGCGCTACGGCCTTCTCATCCGACAGATCCGGCCAGAGTCCCATCACGGATTCCTGCGGATAGTTTTCCAGAAGCTCCTCCAGCGCCTTGTCCACCGTCTCCTGACGGGAACCGCACAGAGCCACCTTCGCCCCGTTGTCCAGAAATTTTTTCACAATCGCCAGGCCGATTCCTCTGGTACCGCCGGTTACCACTGCCACTTTCCCTTTTAACATAGTATCACCTCTCTAAACTTTAAAATCAGTAATGATTATTATTTCTGTTTCATCTCCGATTCTACAGGAGTTTATCCTCTGTGTCAAGGCCGTTTCCGGCAATAATACCGCCCAAATGCCCGTTATGTGACATAGTCACCATCCGCCGCGAAGGCTGCAAAAAATCCATTTCCCAGATGAGAAACCAGACCGCCAGCCTCTCCTTCGGCATCATCATGAAAAATCAAGCTCTTTCCATCTCTCATCTTCTCTCAGAAATTCAGCCTCTTCGTCCTCTTCCATGAGTCGGCTTAGTGTCCTTTTCATTGTCAAGCCCCAATCTTTCGCCTCCTTCTGCTGTATATGACGATAGAGGGGAGATTCGCTGGGCTTCCACTCCTGCGTCAAAGCCCTCATCATTAGTTCCCACACCCTGAGGCAATTTGCTTTATCCTTCAATGCCATATAGAGCTGAAAATGAGCCGTATAGAAATTGAATTCCCACGATTCCAGAAGCCTGGCAGTCCCTTCAGAGACGTCTGCAATATGCCGGGCATCCTCCGGCCGTCCCTCCTTCAGCGCGATCTCCATCAAGGTGAGAAGAATTGTCTGCAGCTGGCCGGCTGCAAGCAAAAGTTTCTCCTCCGCCTTCCTGGAAGCCTCTTCCATTTTCCCCTGATCAATGCAAAGATTAATCCACAGCAGCTTCTTATCCACGCAGTTTTCATCCGGCAGAGATTGGATCAGCTCCTCAGCCTTCTCATACTCCTCTCTCTGTCTGTACTTGGATATCAGCATGGACCTGGCCTGGCTGCGGACCTGTTCATTGGAACTATCCATTATCTGTCTGTACAGCGGCTCTGTCTCTTCTGGACGATTTTCTAAAACCGAAGTCCCATCCAGCCACAGGGCTGTGTTCAAAATCAGCAGATCGCAGGAGGGATATTCCCGAAGCTTTTCTCTTGCCGTCTCACAGGCTTTCTCCCAGCCTTCCGTCTCCTTGATCTCCGACAGATGATTGAGAAACAGAGCGATCTCCTGCGCACTCAGCTCCTCCCGGAAAGAGAACAGCGTATTGAGATCCGTCCCCAAAAGCCTGGCCAGCGGCGCGAGCAAAGCTATGTCAGGACAGGATATTCCCTTTTCCCATTTATTTACTGCCGGAGCAGTCACCCCCAGCGCCTCTGCCACCTGCTCCTGGGTCATGCTTTTGGCCAGACGACGCTCCCGGATTATTTCATTGATTCTCACCTATCCGACACCTCCGTTTAATTTTTAGCACTTTTATCGTATCATCCCGCCCTTTCTGCGGCAACTGAGCGTTCATCAACAGGAAGCGCTGAAAAATTAACCGGCAGTAAATTTTCTTCCACCCATATTCATCCTATACTCATCCGATCGCGTGTCCGCCATATGTCTTACCCGGTATAGGCCTCATCTGCTCCATTGCGGAAATTTTGTCTGGCCAGCCACTCTTCTTCCTCTGGCGATTCAGGGATGTCGATCCTTTCGATCTTAAAGATCACCGGTCTCGTCCCATCGTTGCAGCAGGCAATCATCATGCGGTCGTCATTGGTCCACTTTCTCATGATGGAGCCTCCCTGCAGAGCGGCATAGACATAGCGGCTGACGGCATCCCAGGCCTCGCCGCAGAATTTGCCGTTCATCAGGTGATAAAAATCGTCCTGCTCAGCCGTCCTCCTGAGGACAAAAGTATCTCCCGCCTTAAAGAACGGACAGGCGCCCGACTTGGGATCGGCAAGATACCTCTCCTGTAATTCCGGAAACACCTTTGTCTCCAGCACCGTTATTCTGCATTCGTACTGCATATACGTACCTCCCTATCAGCAATTTTCCTCATCAATAAACACTCGTCAATAAATCCTGTTTTCAGCAAGTCAGGCCAAAAAATCCTCTGCCGGATATCGCCCAGACATCAAAAAGGGCGCGCCGCCGGAAAACACATGCATCCCCCGTCGGAGCACCCATTTCATCCATAATTTCAGTCAGGCTATTCTTTATTCTTCCGCCCCATTCTGCGCCGCATCGTCCTGTGCTGCGTCCTCCTGTACTGCCTCTCCGCCTTCCGTCTCTGCCGCCGCTTCATTTTCTCCATCCGCGTACTCCATCAGATAACCTTCGCGCAGGCCATAGCGGCTGATCACCACAGTATCGATATCGTAGCGTTCGATTACGGTAAGAAGAATCAGGAAACCAGGGATCAAGGTGTGGATACGATCCGGGCAAAGCTTGAGAATCAGCTGCCACTTGCCGTTCTTTTTCTCCACGATCTGGCGATACATTTTTTTTAGTTTTTTCACTTCCATGACATTGCACTCTTCCGGCAGCTCATAGAAATGGCGATACAGACGGCCGATAGCGCGGATACTTCCGCCAATACCCACCAGCTGGCCGCTCTCCGGCTTCATGACCATCAGCCCGGCGTCATTGAGCTGTTTATTGACAATGCCGCGGATCTTTGCCCTCTCCTCGTCCTTGGGCAGAATCCTCTTCACCTGTTTCTTGTAAAGACTCAGAGAACCCACAGGGATGCTCAGGGCATCCAGCACCGTCTTATCATAAAAGGTGACAATCTCCGTACTGCCTCCGCCGATATCCACCAAGATTCCGTCCCGGCTGCGGATCTGTGAGACCGCCCCCTTAAAGTCCAGCTTGGCCTCCTCTTCACCGCTGATCACGTGAATCTTAAATCCGGTCATCTGCCACAGACGGACGGCTGCCTCCTCCGTGTTCTCCACATTTCGCAGGGACGCCGTTGCAAATACCATCACATGCTCGATCCCCAGATTCCTGACAATCGTCCCAAACTCCTTCAGCACGGAAGCCGCCGCCTCGATGCCTTCTTCCGTGAGAAAACCGTCCTTTACGTAGCCGGCCAGTCCCACCATCTCTTTTTTGTGGAAAAATTGCTTAAAATTTCCATTTTCATTGTGATAGATTCCAAGCCGCATGGTGTTGGAACCCATATCAATCACTGCGTACATCCCTTTTTCTTCCTTTCCTCTGAGCGGCCTGCCGTCACTCTTATTCTTTGCTGCTCTTATTCTCCGTTGTTCTTCCTTGTCCTGGGATTGCCTCTGTTTTTTGTACCTGCTCCTGGGGATCCATCAGACACAGAGCTCCGTGACATTCAGCGGGAAGCACGGCGGGACGCCGCTCATAAGCTCTCTGATAGAGAAACTCCTGAGAATTCATGACATATTCTCCCTCCATCGGAACCCGACGCATATAGGTGCCGTCTGCCATCTGCACATGGCAGTTGCAGTTGTCAGCCAGCAAAATGGCAAACATCTGGCGCAGCCTTTCCCTGCACTCTGCCTCCGTCACCGGCGTGATGACTTCCACTCTTCGCATGGTATTGCGGGTCATCAGGTCTGCGGAACCGATATAGATCTTCTGCCTGTCGCCCAGGCCAAAGAGATAGATCCGGGAGTGCTCCAGGAAACGGCCCACTATGCTGATTACACGGATATTCTTAGTTTTGCCCGGAATTCCTCCGACGATACAGCAGCTTCCCCGGACAATCAGGTCCACCGGCACTCCGGCATCGGAGGCCTCCATCAGCGCATCGATGATCTTTTTGTCCGTCAGCGAATTCATCTTCATGCCGATATAAGCAGGCTCTCCTGCCCTGGCCTGCCTTATCTGCTCATGAATCATATCCAGCACCCCGCTCTGCAGAGAGGTGGGCGCTGCCAATAAATGCGTTAAAGGCTCAGGCGCCTGTCCCAGGCTGAGACTATTAAAAATGCTGACCATCTCTGCTCCGATCTCCGGATCAGCAGTCATGTAAGACAGATCCGTATACTGTCTGGCCGTCTTCTCGTTATAATTGCCTGTACCAATCTGGCTCAGATAGGCGATGTGTCCATCCTTACGCGCTGTGATCAGGCACAGCTTGGAGTGGACTTTCAAGCCATCCAGCCCATAGAGAATACGGCAGCCTGCCTCCTCCAGTCTCCGGGACCACTCGATATTGTTCTCTTCATCAAAGCGGGCTCCCAGCTCCAGAAGCACCAGGACCTCCTTCCCGTTTTCCGCCGCCTCAATCAGGGCCTCGGCCACCTTGCTGCCTCTGGCCAAGCGATACAGCGTCATCTTGATGGAGATCACGTCGGGATCTGCCGCGGCCTCCTCCAGCATCTGCAGGAAAGGCTTCATGCTCTCAAAGGGATAGGAAAGAAGTCTGTCCTTTTTCTGGACCTGCTGCCAGATGTTCTCACTTTCGTGGAGCATCAGCGCTTTCTGCGGCGTCTTTTTCTCATAAAACAGCTGACTGCGTCCCCGCAGGATGTGGCGGATATCATCCACGAAAGCCAGATCCATCGGGATACGGCAGTAGTATACCTCACTGCGGTCTGTATCCAGATAACCGCACAGCTGATCGAGCATTCCCGCCGGCAGCCTTTTGGACAGCTGTACCCGCACAGGCTTGCGCCTCAATCTGCGGCGCACCATCTCCTCCATGGCTCCCCGATAATCCTCTTCATCGGCCATATCCGGGTCGATGTCCGCATTGCGGGTAACCCGCAGCAGAGCCTGTCCCTTCACATTGTAACTGCCGAACACAGAGGGGGCAAACTGACGGATCAGATCCTCCGTCAGCACGTATCTGCCCTTGCCTCCCGGCAGAGGGATAAGCCGGTGTACAAAACCGCTGAGGCAGGAGATCAAGCCCAGCTTAGCGCTGCCTCCCCGTCCCTCCAGACTGACTACCACATATATGCTGCCATTGGGAAGAAAAGGGAAGGGCTGCTTCTTGCCTACGATCTGGGGAGAAAGAATGGGACGCAGCTCCCGGTCAAAATATTCCTTTACGTATCGGTTTTCATCCTTCTTCAGATTGCGGGGGCTGACCAGATGAAAGCCCTGCCCCTCCAACTCCTTCTTAAGCTCCCGGTACGCTGCCTCCATGCGGGTTCCCAGATTTTTGACCATGACAGAAATAGCCGTCAGCTGCTCCGGCCCCGTCATCTGGGTCTTGTTTTCCCGGATTTCCTCCGAAATCTGAATCTGGTCGATCAGAGAGCCCACCCGAACGCGGAAAAATTCATCCAGATTGGTCTGATAGACCGAAAGAAAAAAGAGGCGTTCGCAAAGAGGAAGCGACTGATCCTCCGCTTCCTCCAGAACCCTCTCGTTAAACTTTAACCAAGATAATTCTCGATTATCAAAACCTGTCCTTTTCATCTGTCAATTCCTCTATTTTTCTTCTATCTTACCAGACTTCACCCGAAGAGGAAAGAGCTTTATTGTAAAGTCTGTGTAAAGAAAATTATTTTATGCGGTTGAAAAAGGACAGTACCGGAGCCGGCGACAGCTTTTTTTGCCAGCCGTGACTCGTTTTCTTCTTCTCCAGGTTCACCGGCTCAGGGGGCTGTTCCGTCAGGCGGCGATACTCTCTGGCCAGCTGCCAGCCCACGGAGGCGATGCTGCGGCTCTTTGCCACCTCATAGCCGGCCTCCGTCACGCGGGACAGATTCTTCCGCTCTGCGCCGTCCAGCATGGACACCAGTTTCTCCTGAAAACCATCCAGCGTGGAGGCTTTGTACACCTGTCTGCCGTCCACGAGCCAGTCCTCGTAGATCGGGATGTCTCGCACCAGGACAGGGCATTTCATAGCCAGAGCCTCCAGAAGGACGATTCCTTCTGTCTCCTCTTTGGTCATAAACAAGAACACGTCACTGCCGCAGTAGGCATCCCGCAGTTCCTCCTTGGGAATATATCCCGGAAAATGCAGATTGGGAAGCTTTGTGCCCAGAGCCTCACGGATATGGGGCGGGATCATCGGCAGATTCAGATCGCCAAACCAGATAAACTGATACTGCGGAAGCCTCCTGGCCATCTCAATAAAATCCAGAATTCCTTTGCGGTCAATGGGAAGCCCCACCGAAAGCACCACCTGATCGTCGTCGGAAAATCCGTATTTGCGCCGAAAAGCTCTGCCGGCCTCTTCGTCTCTCCGGTAGAAGGACAGATCGATGCCGTTGGAAATGCTGACTACCGGCCGGCCGATGCGATAGCCGTCCAACAGCCGTTTGGCATAAGGAGTGGGGGCAATCACCACGTCTCCCTGCGAATAGCACAGCGTCAGCCATTTTTTAAACAGAGGCGCCACCAGATTGGAGCCGATAAAAGAATTGCGGAAATCTTCCTCAGTGGAATGACCATGATAGACCACCTTTTTCCCCTGATGGTGGGCCCGGCGCGCCAGCAAAAAGGACTTGGGAAAAATGGTATTGATATGCGCCACATCCCAGTCATCGTCAATATTTGTCGTGTATTCCACATGGTTGGCGTCAAGAGCTTCCATCTGATGATAGATGGCACGGCCCACACCGCTTTTCTCGATCACTTTCTGCGCTCCCGAATACAATAAAACCTTCATGACAAAACTCCCTCCTATTAGCCTATTTGATCAGCGAAAGCAGCTTCATCCCTACCGTGTACAGTCCCAGGCTGTACAGGGCGATGGAAAAGGGCTTGCCAAGCAGTATGATGGCAGCCATTTTTCTCAGTCTCATCCGTGTAAGTCCTGCCAGATAGCAGAGGAAATCATCCGGCGCCACCGGGAAAAAGATAGCTACGGCAAAAAACTTATCAAAGCGGTTGCCCTTCTCCAGCCAGCCGATGTACTTATCATACAGCTTGGGACTGGTAATGCTGCGCACAAAAGGCGCTCCGTATCTTCTCGCCAGCAGGAAAGCACAGATGGAACCGATACTGATGCCGATATAGTTATAGACAAATCCCCATACCGGCCCGAAGATCAGCACTCCCGCCAGGCACCCCACTGCTCCCGGAAGGATCGGCAGCACCACCTGCACGGCCTGAACCGCGGTAAAAATCAGCGGAGCCCAGATGCCAAAACGCCCGAGAAAAGTCTCCAGCGCATCCTGCGACTGAAAGATTCCCTGCTGCCAGCAGTACCAGACAAAGAGAGCCATCAGCGCAAGTCCGACCACGGTACAGCCGTTTAAAATCCACTTTGCCGCCCTGTTCTGCGGCTGAGCCTGAATCTGAGCTTCTGCCTGTTCAAAGGCCTGAGCCTGCTCTTTTGCTCTGGCCTCTTTTTTCTCGCGGTGCTGTCCCAGTTTGTCTTCAATTTTCTTCTCTATTTTTTCTTCCATGCCACTGCACATTTCTTTCACCGTGACCTGGTTCGTGCGAATTCCGATGCTCTGCTGATTTTCCATGTCCTTCTCCTTCATCTTCTTCCGTCTCGATTCCAAAGCTGCGATTTTCTTTTTTGTTATGTCCTCATTTTAAAGGCCGATGTTTAATATCCTGCGAACTAAATGTGAAGAAAATCTTAAGATAATGCTCTGAAATCTTTGTAAGTCTGCCTCGCTGCCGCGGCTTTTTAACTCTGGTATCACTATACAATACTAATGTTACCACAAAGTCACAGGAAAAATCACATTTTTGTGACTTGAAAATAAAACTTTTTACGGGATTTTGCCGCCCGGCCTTTTTAGCTTGACAACAGGGCCGGGGCCAATTATGATAGGTCTGCGCCAAAGACAGTGCAGTGCAATATAAGATAATAAGATAAGCTGCTGAAATCAAAAGAAATGAGGTCTCTCATGAACGACAAAAAAAATTGCGGGAAAATAAAAGGGAGGGAAACGGCTGCACCGGCCCTCCGTCAGAATAGATACCGGGTTTTCTGCGCCTATGTGCTGCCATCGGTACTGTCCTTTGCCCTGTCCGGCGTATATGCCATCGTGGACGGTTTTTTCGTCGGCAACAGCATAGGCGACGCGGGATTGTCCGCCATCAATATCGCCTATCCGGTGACCGCGCTGATCCAGGCCATGGGAACGGGAATCGGCATGGGAGGGGCAGTTCTCTACGCTGTGCGCCTGGCGGAGGACCGGCGTGGCGATGCGGAGAACTCTCTGCGAGGGACTATCCGCCTTCTCGCCGTGAGCGGTTTTCTTCTCTCCCTTCTGCTCTTTCCCGCTATCGATCCTCTGTTAACTCTGATGGGCGCAGAAGGGCATCTGCATGAACTGGGACGCGAATATCTGTATGTCATCGTGCTGGGCGCCATCCTTCAGGTCTTCGGCACCGGCATCGTACCGCTGATCCGCAACAACAACGGCTCCCTTTTTTCCATGTTCTGCATGATCGCCGGCTTCCTGACCAATATCGTGCTGGACTACGCCTTTGTCTGGGTGTTTTCCTGGGGAATGACAGGGGCAGCAGCCGCCACCATCATCGGTCAGGGCGTGACCATGGCCGGCGGCCTAGTCTATCTGCTGCTGAAAAGGCTCCCCTTCCGGGGACCGGTTCGTCAAAAGAGAGCGCTCTGCCTCCATATTCTGCGGATTGGCATCGCCCCCTTTGGCAACACCATGTGCCCCATGATCTCATTGCTATTGATGAATAAATACTCCCTGACCTGGGGAGGTGAAGCAGGAGTGGCCTGCTATGCCTGCGTCGCCTACATCATGACCATCGTCTACCTGCTGCTGCAGGGCGTCGGCGACGGCAGCCAGCCCCTGATGAGCCAGTATTACGGTGAGGGCGACAAGGCAGAGGTCCGGCAGATCCGCCGCCTGTCCTACTGGGCCGCCTGGATCGTCGGCGTTCTCTGCATGATTATCCTCTTTGCGCTGAGAGCTTCCGTGGGCGTACTGTTCGGCGCTTCCGGAGAGGTGTCCGCCGACGTGGCAAGAGCTCTGCCTGTTTTTCTCGCTGCAATCCCTTTCCTCGCCTTCACCAGAGTCACCACCTCGGCCCTCTATGCCACAGAAGAAAATATTTGCTCCTATGTTTTGGTATACGCCGAACCGATCCTCCTCGCCCTGCTTCTCCTCGTCATCCCCCCTCTGCAGGGCCTGAACGGCGTCTGGTGGAGTATGGCTCTCTCCCAGATTCTCACCTGTCTCGTCGCTCTGGGAATCAAGATTTACTCCGACAGGAGATGAAGCTCTGCCTCTATCCGCCTCACCCGTCCCTCCCGGACGTCGATCGCCTCCTCTCCCCGGATCAGGCCGCAGGTATGGCGGATGCTTCCATCTGTGTACAAAAGACGAATATCACCCATTTCATATTCGCCCGGCATAAAGGAAGCCTCCGTCATCGTATTACGGGCCAGGCGGTACACCACATCTGTCTGTCCCAGGAATCTGGCCTCCACTGTGCTTCTGTCTCTCACCAGGCAGGCCGGGAGAGCCGGGGCCAATCGAAGCACCAGTTCTCCGTCCAATGTCTCAAAAGGTCTCTGTCCAAAGAACATCCATTTCCACATGGTAAGAAATTCTGCTGTGGAACCGCTCAGGCGGGCCACAAAGCCCCGCCCCCAGAGTTTTTCATCGGGATTGCTGCTGCTGACCAAAAATGATGAATTTTCCAGCGGACTTCTGCCGTATCGATCGGCATCCAGGAACGGAATCGCCGCCCGCCGAAAATCTTCGGTAAATTCTTCATAGAGGCCTGAGCGCAGCAGCTCCAGCAGATATTTGTACTCCATATGCAGCCAGATCGATTCGTTTTCCAGCCAGCCCGGCGTAAAAGCCGCCGCCCTCCCCAGCTCCATACCGGCTTCCCGCAGGGATGCGTTTACCTTATACATTTTAAGTTCTCTGTCATAGAGAGGACTCTCTTTCACTGCCCTGTATAATTTAAGCTTCTCCTCCCGGCCGCCGCCAGACCGCAGCCAATGCACCGATCCTTCTAAAAACAGCGGCGCTTTTTTCTGCTTTACCTCCAAAGGCCAGATCCCCGCCGCATTTTCCTCCCAGCGGGTAATCTCGTAATAATAGTAAGTGGGGAAGACCTGCGCATCCTCCTGCGCCTTTTGTACCGCCGCGGTAACCGCCGACAATAAAGGCTCCAGCAAAAAGGTCAGTTCACCGGCCTCCGCCAATACGCCTTCTCCATATTGTCCGGCATAGGCCGCGGTCCGGTAGGCTTCTGCCGCCCGGTTGATCTCCAGATAAAAAGACAGCTGAACTTCCCTTCTTTTCAGGGCTGCTCTCCGCTTACCGGCAATATCCCCCAATTCTTTTAACAATCCATAGATCTCTCGGCGCAGACGCACCGGCCTGCCGTATTTGCCAAGCTTCTCCATCGTGAAGTGCAAAAGCCGCTCCAGCTCGCAGGTTTCCGCCATGGAGGAGCCGTAAAGTCCCGGCAGTCCATTCAGCGCATCGTACCAGCCCGGCTTGCCCCCCTCCATGGATACGCCCATGGCATAAAAATCCAGAGCGGCAAACTTGACGGCGCACAGCAGAACAAATTTCTCCAGCAGGGAACTGCTGAAAGCCTCCCAATCTCTGTCCGTCTCCCTCTCATCTAAAAATTCATATTGTCTGAGTCCTGCCGCAGTTTTTTTGCTCCTCTTCTGGCAGGGCTTTAAGCAGGCCTTGGCCTTATACCAGCGAAGATTTTCGGCAAAGAGCAGCTCTTCCTCCTTATCCGGAAAGATACTCAGGTAATCCTCAACCAAATCCAGCCCATAGGTCCAGTGATCGCACCAATACCCCTCTCCAAAGGCAGCTCGTTCTTCGAGGCAGGCTTCCTCCATAATCTGCGCAAACAGCTCCTTCTGTTCCTCCTCATTTTGCCCTTTCGCCCATAGAATGCGGCACAGCTCACCGGGAGTAAAGCTTTCCGGAACGCCGTATTCTTCCGCCTGGCCGGGACTTAAACAAAAAGTCACCGGATCCAGCTGCAGAGGATTGTAGCCGTCCAGCTGGATCAGATCATAAAACAAACGAATATTATAATCCCCCACAAAGGGAGCAAAGCTCACATCACAGCGCCGGTTCTGATTCATATCGCGGTAATTTCCGTTTCCCTGCGAGTAGTATTCCGGCCGCAGGGTGAAATAATTATAATCCCGCTCCAAATCCCCGTGCTTGCGGGAATAGGTATAGAATATCTTTTTTCCGGGCAAACGGACGGGAAATCCGCCCCGCAGCCCATTATCCAGATAGGTGTAGCGGCAGTAGGCGTCAAAAACAGGATCAGCTGTCCGCACGGATGCAGGGGCCGTCAGTTCCTGCGTCAGCCCTTCCGCCTCTCGGTACTTATCCGCAAACCAGGCCGCCGTAAAGTTTGCCCGTCTCAGCTCCTCCAATTGCTCCCTGTCTGCCACCTGGCCGATCAGCTGATACAGCTCTGCGCTCTCTCCTGCCGCCAAACGCCTGCGGATACCATAAAAGCTGCAGGGAAACTGATTTTGGCAGCTCTGTCTTCCGGCAAGGATACCGGCCAGTCCTCCCGCCCAAAAAGCCACCGGCTCTTCCAGAGAAGTATCGTAGCCAAATACAGCCTCCGGGTCCGCCACCGGCTCCAGCAGCTTTCCGCTTCCATCCGTTCCCAGAGAAAAATGCCCGCCCTTCACCTCGCTTACCTGGGCCGTATCCTCCATGCTTGCACGCACGCAAAAACAGGGTACTCCCGTCTGTGCATCCTCCGCTTCCATCCATGCCTTGCCGGTCTGGCACATATATTTGAGCGTCCACAGATTTACGCCGTAGGGGACTAGAGCCGGCATCCCGTCGAGGATCTCGCCGGTCCACTCCTCCCCGGAAATATTGGTGACGGTAAGCTTTCTGGCCAATGCCCCCACCTTCTCCCCCGGCAAAACGAAATAGTCCACACGTATCTCCAGACCCCTGTCTCGCCTCGCCTCCACCAGCGTCAGGGTATTCATGGAGATTTCCATCCGCTGCCCCTCCGTCTCCTGGGCAAAGGGCTCCCATCTGTCCTGATCCCGCCGGATAAAGGTGCGAAAGCCGGTTCGCTTCACGTTTTGATAAGCCTGATGGGCCGGGCAGAATTCCATGATACTGTGATCCTTATCCTCCACGCCAAAGCTGGCCACAGCCTGCCCCCGATTTACGTAATAGCACCAGATCGGAATCCCCCTTGTGCCGGCTATGCCGGGCAGAAAGCTGGAAAATGTCGGTTTCCTGCCATAGTCCTCGATGATCACGCGCTGTCCTTCCACTCTCATTTTCTTTTTCCTCTCCCTTTACCTTTTTTCTTCCAGCCAGATATCAATCTGCTGTTCCTGGCAGGCTGCAAACGATTCCAGCTCTGCCTTTTTCAGCATATTTCCCGTCCATTCCCGCCCGTCGACTGTCATGCGGCCGATTTCATAGACGCCGTATTCCAGCCGCAGCGGATTATGGTAGATCACCTGAAAAGGACGTCCCGCGAAGCGCAGCCGGATCATTGCCTGCCCTTTTGCATCAAATTGCTCCGCCATAAGCTTCGGCTCAAAAATCATATCTCCCCAATTTCCCTTTACGCCGAACATTTCCGTCACCGCCGTAATCATCAGCCAGCTGGCCGCACCGGTCAGATAGTGATACATCCCCCGTCCGTTCCGGTCAAAATACTCGGGAATCCCCGGATAAATCCGGCTGACAGAAAAGTCGGCCGCCTGGCGCAGCAGCCTGTCGATTACCCGGTACCCCTCCCGCACCATTTTGCGGCCATACAGGGCATGAGCATACATCACCGCCATGTGGGAAAATACGGCTCCATTTTCCTTATGGCCATAGGCAAAGCCAAACATCCTCCCCAGAGTCATTTCACCCTCGCCAAATTCCGTGTTCAGGCAATATCCTCCTCTTTCTCGATGATACAGGTATCGATCGGCGCTCTTTACCATCATCGCCGCCTGACTCTCCGTCGCCGTATCCGAGGCCAGGGCAAAGACCTGGCTGGTCAGCATCATGCGAACGCCTTCCGGCCCTGCCCCCTCCACAGCTCTGCCCAGATTGTCATAATAACCGTTCATAAAGCCGCAGTCCGGCTCCGACTGCACCCATTCCCGGCTGCGGATACGCTCCTTCATCCCGGCGGCAAGCGCCTCCAGCTCTGCGGCAAGCTCCAGCGCATCAAAGCCTGCGCGCCGCCCGCTTATCCGTCCTCTGCATGCTTCTGCATAACGGGCCAGGCTCTCCCGCTTTTCTTCATCGCTTTTCTTACTCATAGAGGCAAGCTCCCCCAGCTCCTGCGCCAGCATAAGCTTCTGCTGCGGTTTGACTTCGCGTATATGGCGAAGCAGCCGTGCCAGCTTCGTCAGCCCGCCAGCATAGGCCGCCGTAAAGGCTACGCTCTCTCCCCGGTCCGGCGCCATATCCAGCGCATCGTTCCAGTCCGCCCCGCGCAGGCGGATATAGCCGTGCTCGCCCAATTCGGCGCAGGCTGTTAGATGCTCGATCAGCACATGTTCCAGCACTGTGCCCAGATAAGGTTCGCCCGATACGGTCCTCAGCCGATGATCTGCTTCCTCACACTGCGGGTCTTTTTCTGTCCCCCGTTTGATCTGCCCATCCTGAAAATAAGGAACCGCCTCAAAAAGGACATCCAAATCACCGGTCTGCTGCACATAAAATTCCAGCGTGACAAAAGGCCAATAGCCGTGATCCATCCACACTCGCAGGATTTGGTTCCGGTCTGCAATAAATTCTCCCGGTTCTGTGCCGATGATCGTGGCGTTTGTCCCATCCATACGCACCCCGCCAAAATAAGCAATCAGGCTGTCCCGCATCAGAGCAGGCTCCGTGATCAGCCCTGCCAGGCAGTCCTGCCACAGATCTCTCCAGCCTCGTCCGCCCCTGCCATAATCATGATGCGGCAAAAAGGAGCAGCCAAAGATGCGGCGCAAGTCAGGCTGCAGGCAAATCCAGCGGTACAGTCGGTCCCTCTGCCTGTCCGACGTGGCAAAAGAAATCGTCTGCCGATCCTGCCAGCTTTTTTTCGTTTTCTCCAGAGAGCGGGACGCTTTTATACGGCTGCCCAGCCTATCCAGGTATTCTTCCTCTTTCCTGCTCTCTATCTCCTGCCCCTCCAGGATTCCCATCACGACAATATAGTCTGCCGTCTCCCCCGGCCTCAGTCTTCGGGGCGCAAAGCGCAGAGCGCCTACGCTTTCCTTTCCGCAGAGCCGGCTGCCGGGAGGGCATCCGGGCAGCCCGCGCACCACCCATTCCGGCCATTCAAAGCTTCCTCCCTCGCCGATGAAGGCCGCCGCATCAGGACAAAACTCCTGCGGCATTTCTCCGTACTCTCCGGCTCCCGCCACAAAGTATGCCGTATCGTTCTTTCTGTGCCCCTTTTCATCAAAGGACAGAGTAGGACGTACAATCACTGCCCGCTGCGAGGTATAAGTTCGATGCAGCAGTGAGGTGACATGGCGGTGATCCCGCAGGTTGTCGGCGCTGCGCCCATAAATCGGCACGGCTGCTGTGGCAGTAAGCGTAAGCTCCTCCTCACTCTCATTTCGCACGGATACCCACATCACCTCCGTCCTGGGCGCTTCATCCGGCACCCAGGAAGTCACGGAGGCCGTCAGGAAGCCTGCGCGGCTGCGGCGAACGCACTGCCACAAAGGGCCGGCCTCCAGCGTAACCTCCTCCTGCGGGCAGAAACGTCCCTGAATCTGTTCCGGCGATACGCCTGCCGCCGACCAGATCCGCCCGTCCTTGGTACTGCACCAGAAATTGCGGCTGCTGCGGCTGATATGCAGATCGTCTATGCTTACCGGCTGCAGCAAAAAATGCTCCTGGTCAATTTTTGCATCTCCCCCCAGCAGCGGACTTATACAGGATTTCAGGCCTCCCGGGGCGGTAAGCGGCAGATACAGTCCGCTTACCCGTTCCGGACTGCGAAGCCGGAAGGTTCCTGCATCATCCAGAAACACATACCCTCCGGCAGGCGACAGGGCAGGGTTCTTCTCCCTGCGTTCCTCCGTGTAAAGCCCCCAGTGCTTCTCCGGTTCAGCTTCTTGACTGCCGCCCTTCCAGGGCTCGTCAAATGCTTCAAATACAAAAGCCGTCGCCTGCTCCTTCTTAAGCCACCGCTCCATCTGTCTCAGATACAGGGTCTGTCCCTCTGCCGAAGCCTCATCCTGCAGCATCTGGCAGCTGTCGCTCTTCGTCGTCCAGCCATACTCGCCAATGACGATCTGTCTATCCGGATAGAGAGCCTTTACCTCTTCGTAATCCCTGCGGGTCCAGGCTGCTGCCTCCTTTAAGGGCACGCGGTTCCACTGTGGATAGCTATGAATCGAAATAAAATCAAGAATTTCCCCTAAGGCACGCAGCCCCTTCCACTGAGGGGCGCCTTCATTGTAGGTCACCGGCTGGCGGCAAAACTCCCGGACCCTCAGAGCGAATTCCACAAGGCGCTCCTGCGCCAATATATCCCCTCCCCAGTCCGGCGTATTTTCATTGCCCACCGACAGAGCGACAATCTCCCGCTCATATTCCCCGGCCAGGGCGCATAGCCTTGCAAGCTGCGCCTCGTTATAGCTGCGGTTAGCCTTCGCCTCCTCTTCGCTCAGCCTTTTCGCCCAGACACAGCGCGGATTGTACAGCTCCGCTCTGGGGTCAATCCCCACCTGCACCCGCAGCGGCAGCCCATCCTGCCGGATCCGCTTTAAGACCATTTCCGTATGCTTCCCCGGCTCGTACATGCGCAGCAGCCGGTATCCTCTCGCTACCAAAATTTCCAGATCCTCCGCCACCTGGCTTTCTTCCGGGCAGAGGCCTGTACGGGGACTCTGCCCCCGCCGATAGCCGGAATAGCATATCCCCTTTTCAAAAGGAAGACTCCTCATCGTTACTCCTCCTCATTTCCTCTTCTCATCTGTTTCCCCCTGCGGTAATCGGCCGGGGTTACCCCCACAGCCTCCTTGAACACCCGAGAGAAATTTTTGTAGCTGTCATATCCCACCGCCTCCGCCACCTGGCCGATGCGCAGATCTGTCTCTGCCAGCAGACGCTTGCTCTCCGCGATTCGGATATCCCGCAGATATTCCAAAAAGGTCATTCCTGTATATTTGCGAAACGCATTGGAAAAATAGGCGTAATTTAAAGATACGCTATTGGATACCATGGCCAAAGTCAGCTGACGGCGATAATTGGCCTTCATATAAGCGATAGCCTTTTCCATATCTGCATTTTCCCGATACCTCTCCCGGTACTGTCTGACCCGGCAGTTCAAACGCAAAAGCTCCTCCTTTAAGGCCAGCAGATACTCACGCATCCCTGCAAAGTCCATCAGGCTGCCAAGACTGCAGCCCTCTTTCTCTTTTCCCTCTTGCGCATCTTTCTGCTCTATCTCCCTCTCCACCGACCGCACAGCCCGGTAGACGCAGTCGCACAGGGCCAACGTATATCCGATTCGGTAGCTGCTTAAGGTTTTCCGGTCAAAAATCTCGGAAATATAAGCAATGATATCCGCCTCATCACATGCCCCCAGCATATCCCGTATCCGTTCCACCCGTCGGTATGGCACAGTAAAATCCGGCCGCAGATTTTCAATCTCTTCCTGTGTCAGGAAATGGCGGTCCGGGTATAGAAAACGATGCACATAGATTTCTCTGGCCTGCGCGTAGGCCTTGGGCAGATCACCCACTCCCTTATATTCCCCGCTGACGGAAATCACCGTCGCTTTCTGGCCTTCCGCGCACTGCCTGGCCTGGGACAGGGCAAGGCTGCGGCTGCACACTGCCACCGCCTCCTCCGGCCCCTGCAGCTGGATGCAATCCAATCCTGCAAGGAGCTGCGGCAAAATTTTCCCTGCCGGCACTTCTCCTCTATACCCCGGATATCCCAGATAGAGCAGCACATACCCCTGCTCCAGAAAAGGATATTCCCGCGCAAGATACCCGGCGCGATCCGGCCAAGGCCCTGTCCCCTTCAAATAGGACAGCAAAAATTTCCGGACATCCTTTGTTTCACTGTCAGCCATCTGCCGTTTGTTTTCCAGCTCAGCTTCCTGGATTACACGGTCCACGGCCTGCACCAGCAGCTCTCTCTCCAGAGGCTTGAGCAGATAGCCTTTGGCTCCGTACTCAATAGCCTTCTGTGCATATTTAAAGTCATCGTATCCACTGACCACCAGGAAACGGACCTCCGGATACTGGTCATGCACTGCCTCCATCAACGCAATGCCATCCATGCCGGGCATCCGAATATCGGTGATCACCAGCTGCGGCCGCTTCCGGTGAATCTTTTCCAGCGCCTCCAGACCGCCTGACGCCGTCTCCGTTTCCAGCCCTTCCCTCTGCCCCATAAGCATAGAGCGGATTCCCTCTCGGATCTTCGCCTGATCATCCACTACCAGAATATTGAACACCCTTACCATCCTCCCAGCTCTTTTCTCTCATAAGGCATTACAACTTTCACCAGTGTATAGGTGTTTTCCTCGCTCTGCAGCACCAGGCCGTACTCATTTCCATAGTTCATCTGCAGTCTTCTGTGTACATTGACGATTCCAATCCCATTCCTGCCGATTTTCAGGCTTTCATGGGCTCTTCCATAGAGCGCTTCCTCCAGAAGCTTCATCCTCTCCTTGGATATCCCCGCCCCATCGTCCAATACCTGCAGGACCAGTACCTTGCCGTTTTCTACCGCACTGATGGTGATATGCAGGGAACGGCTGCCCGGAACCATACCATGGACCACGCTGTTTTCTACCAAAGGCTGCAGGCAGAGACGGGGAATATCCGTATTCAGCTGCTCCTCCGTAAGGCGTACCGTCAGCTGGACATCAAACTCGTAGATCATATTGACAAAATACACATAGCGCCGGATGCTTTCGATCTCCTCTCTGAGGGCTACCGTCTTGGTCTTCCAGCTCATATGATACCGCAGAAGGCTTCCCAGAGACACGATGGTATCCGCCAGCTCCGTCTCGCCGCGAATCTCCGCCATCATCCGTATGCTCTCCAGTGCATTGTATAGAAAATGGCTGTTGATCTGACTCTGCAGCGCATTGAGCTCCGCCTCCACTGCCGCCGTCTGGCGGGTTACGTTCTCCTCGATCAGTCCTTCAATCCGGGAGAGCATACTGTTAAAATGGCAGCCCAGCTCGTCCAGTTCATCCCCGTCCGCCACCTCTTCCACCCGCACTTGCAGATCTCCCTCCTGAACCTGACGCATGGAGGCGGTGAGAAGGCGAAGACGCACCAGCATTCTGCGGTAAACAGAAGTGGCAACCAAATACAGCAGAGCAAGAATCAGAATCAGCGCCAGCAGGATCGTCGCCACGCTTCGATAGATTCCTCCGGTCAGAGATTCCTCCGACACCAGATGAACGGCATAGAGATCCATCTCTTCCATATATTGATAAACCCCAAAATATCGCCCGTCATCCGTCGAGAGAGAAAAGTTGGCGCGGGAAGGCGTCTGCTTTATCTGACCGGAGAGCCTTTCCAGGAGAGATGTGGGTATTTCCTGCATTTGTTCCGGATATATCAGCTCCCTGCTCTCCCCGTCAACGAGCAGGGTAACCCCCTGTATCTGGCCGCTTCCTTCCCTGGAGGCTATTTCATTTTCCTCTATAATCTGCGCAAAGAAATCCTCCGGGCGGACCCGTATCTCCAGCACGCCAATCAGCGTTGTATCCAGATATACTTCTCGGTAGCAGGACACATACCCCTGTGCCTGCTCCGTGACGCCATTGGCCAAAAATACGCTTCCCCGCGCTTCATGAAGCCGCGCCATAAACTCCGGATTCTGAAAGCGATCATAGCTGTAGATTGTATCCCAGATTTCATACAGCTGCTCATTAAAAAAATAAAAGCTGGCCGAATCGATCAGGCTGTTGCTCTGGATGATATAATTCATGTTTCTGAGCTCAGTCTGACTGAACTTTACCAGCTTCAGTCCATCCGCATACATGTCCCCATCACAGAAGGAGAGAAAATCTCTCTGACTCAGCGCTGCCAGAACGGTATTCTCAATCAGAACACAGCCCGCCGCCATATCTGCCGTCACCCGCTCCACCGTTCCAAATCCCTGAAGATAAGCCCTCTCATATACCTGCTGCGATTCATTTTTCGTCCATATGCCTGCCAGAATCAGAGCCGGAATCAAAATAATTACCGTCAGGTTTACCACAATTTTGGTCGCCAATCCCATCTTGCGGTATCGTCTGCGAAACCATCTGTATGCTCTCCCCATACATCCCCCTCCTCCGCTAAAAACTGCGCCGGCTTCCCGCCAGCAGCCTTCCTATTTACTATAACAAGTTTACCACAGACAAAATTTACAGGAAACAGGAAACATAAAGCAGGTGCAGCAAAGGAGCCACCAGCAAAAGGGACGCCCAAAAATATCTTTGGACGCCCCCATTTTCAGATCTTCGCCTTCCCTTATTCGGCCATCAGGTTCTGTCTCGAAGTCAGCAGATTCTGCTCATACTCCACCACCAGATCATAGCCATAACTGTCTCTGTCCGCCAGGAAATCATTGAAAATCTGGTCGAATTCCTCATCCGATGCCGCTGTGATCAGCTCTGGCAGCACCTCCTGCCATCTCTGATTAATCCGGGTCGCCGCGATAGCCGCGTCACTGTCGCCGGTAGGCTCCAGATTATTATAGATGCCGCCCTCGATGTAAGCGTGTTCATCTGCCCAATCGCTCATCTGCTGAATATAAGGTTCGGACTCAGGACGCCACTGATCTACGATCACGCTGTTGCGCAGCATCCAGTAGGTATCACACAGACCGTACTGATTGGAGAAGGTGTCAAAATCTGTGGTCATCATATCCACAAATTCTTCCTTCATCACCGGTTCTCCATCCACCATATCATAGGTCTCTCCCTCTACGCCCAGGAAGATATCCCTCTGTCCCTCCTCGCTGCTTAAATACGTCAGGAAAGCGATGGCACGGTCCGGGTTCTCACAGCTCTTGCTGATAAAACAGGACATCCAGCCATCCAGAGAGCCAGGGAAAATCATCGGAGCATCGCCGTCCGCATTGGTCGGACCGTCTATGGCAATGTAATAGCTGTCCGGATTCTCACTCTGTGCCAAAATCGTATTGGCCTCCTGCATACCGGTCCACTCCCGCAGCATACAGAAATATCGGCCGTTGTTGGCTTTTTCCGTCACCTGATCTTCCGAATCCACCAAAAAGTCAATTCCGATCAGCCCTTCCTCATAAGCCTGACGGAACATTTTCAGCCATTCGATATAGTCCGGATCCGTCAGCCGATCGTAGAGAGTTCCATCCACCTCATAGGGCACCGCCAGGAAGTTCTGCAGGAAGGTGGACAGGCCATATCCGGAACCGCCCTGAGCATAGAAAGGAGTAATCACCTCGCCCTTGTAGGTGCTGTATTCGTTTTTCAGCAGGCGCAGCGCCTCCAGAAAACCTTCCGGCGTCGTCATATCCGGCGAACCCATATCCTCATACAGATCCTTTCTCACCAGAAAAGTCTGCGTGGCTGCCGTCATGCCGGTCTCCCGCATCTGATCCTCGCCATAGGCATCATTGGGAATGCAGTACAGATTGCCGTCCTCCTTTGTATGCCATTTGATAACGCTGCCATCCACCACATTGTAGAAATAAGGATCATATTGATCTGCCAGCTCATTAAGCGCATACACATAACCGCCCTCATACAGCGTATTGTAGCTGCTCTCCCAGCTTCCCAGTGAAATCAGATCCGGCAGATCGCCGCTGATCATCATCAGAGAGAGCTCCTCGTTTACATCGCCGGTGGGCGTCACAATCTCCACATTTACCCCCGTCTTCTCCGTCACGTACTGAGATACCAGGCTGTCCCCCCAGGTATAGGGATACCAGGAAGCCCCGATAAACCAGGTCAGATCCACAGGCTCCGTGTTGCTCTTCCAGGCCGGTTCATCGGGATTGACCGCGCTCTCGCTTCCCCCTGCCGCCGTGCCTGTCTCGGCGCTGCTTTCCGCTCCCCCTGCCGTCTCAGAGGTCTCCGCTTCGCTGCAGGCTGCAATTCCCAGAAGCATTGCCGCCGCCATCACAAACGCTGCGAGCCTTTTCCATTTCTTCATGTTCCCATCCTCCTTCTCATTATTTATCATAACCGGCGATACCCGCCCCGGCAGGTATTTCCGCTTATTTTAAAGATTCTGCCGTTCTTTCCTACCCCTTGATCGCCCCAATCATCACGCCCTTTACCAGATATTTCTGGATGAAGGGATAAATAAAGAGAATCGGCAGGGTTGCCACGACCATCGAAGCAAATTTGATCGTTGCCGACGGTGTGGAACCGCCCAGCGCCAGCATGGCCTGCTGCTGCTGTGTCGTCATCGAACTCTCCGCCAGAAGCTTGTACAAAATCGTCTGTAACGGCTGCAAGGAACGGTCCCGAATATAGATAACGCCCTGGTAGTAATCATTCCAGTGGTATACTCCGGCAAAGAGAGCAATGGTCGCAATCACCGCCTTGCAGTTGGGCAGTAAGATTTTCCAGAAGATTGTGTACTCCGAGGCGCCGTCGATCTTTGCACTCTCAATCAGACTCTCCGGAATAGTCCGAAAGAAGCTGATAAAAATGATCATATCGTAGAATGTATACATGGCCGGAATGACAAAAACCCAGAAGGTATTGTACAATCCCAGTTTCAGCATCAGAATAAAATTCGGAATCAATCCGCCGTTAAAAAACATGGTGATCATCGCAATCTTCATGTAGAGCTTACGGCCAATCAGATGGTTCCGGCTCATTCCATAGGCCACCATAGCGGTAAACAGCACATGGATCGTCGTCGCCAATACCGTGCGGCCTATGGTCACCAAAAAACCGCTGACAATATATTCATTTTGAAAAACCACCTTATAGGCATCCAGGCTCAGAGCCGACGGCCACCATGCCACTGCCCCCAGGGAGGCCACATCCGGCGCAGCCAGGGAATTGACCAAAATATACCACATGGGATAAATCGTCAGGAAACAGACCAGAAGCATGATCAGAATCAAAACGTAATCAAACAGCTTATATTTCCGCTTGGTCTTTATTTTTGCTTTCATTTTCTGTTCCCCCTTAAATAATCCCTTCTCCGGTCAGCTTCTTTGAGACAAAATTGCACAGCTGCAAAAGTCCAAAGGCGATGATACTCCGGAAAAACAAAACCGCCGTAGAGAAAGAATACCTGCCCTGGCCCAGACCCATGTTATAGATATACAAATCTATCGTCTCCGCCTTTGGCATATTGGCCGAATTCTTCATAAAGAAAATCTGATCAAAATTGCTTCCCAGGCAGTTGCTGACCGCCAGAATAAACAAAATCGCTATGGTAGGACGAATACACTGAACGGTGATATACCACATCTTCTGCCACCGGTTGGCTCCATCCAGATCGGCCGCCTCGTAGAGTCCTGGATCGATACCCGCTATGGCTGCCAGATAAATGATGGCGCTCCAGCCCGTCTCCTTTAAGGTATCCGAAAGGAAGGTGATCATCCAGAAATTGTCCGGATCAGCGTTGTACAGAATCGCTCTGTCCTGAAAGCCCAGACTCACCATCAGCTGATTGATGATACCGGTCTCCGACAGCCAGTTTAAAAGAATTCCCCCAAAAATCGCCCAGGAGATAAAATGCGGAAGATAGGATATGGTCTGAACCATCTTTTTAAACTTTTCATTGCGAATTTCATTGAGGAGAAGGGCAAACAGAATCGGTATCGGAAATCCGATAAAAATCTTCAGTACGCTCATTCCAAGAGTGTTGCGCACGGATCTCCAGAATCGGTCATCGGTCAAAAAAGCCTTAAAGTGCTTAAACCACACCCACTCATTTTCAAATAACGGGACCGAGATATTATAGTCCATAAAAGCAATGATCAGATAGACCAGCGGGATATAGCAGAATATGGCCATCCACACAATTCCCGGTATCACCATGCTCTGCAGCTGCCACTGCTTTTTTAATGCCAGCAGTTTCTTTTTCGCCTTTCTTTTCATCTTCTCCTCCCCCTTTACTTGCTTCACTATCAGTTTATCAAATCACGAAATGCAAAAAAATACCTCTATTTTGGATTCTATCCCAGAATTTTAGGTTTACTTGACAGAGAAATGCAAATCCAATAGACTAAAACCACCAAACCACCCGCAAGTTTATCGCCGGCAAGCAGACCTGTCTGCCGGAGCAGACATCATCCATCACAAAATATGGAAACAAAAGGAGCGACTCATGCCTGAAACGATGAAGCATAAGAATTGGAAGCTGATATGGGAGGAGGACTTTAACGGTCCCTCCCTCGATGAAAACAAATGGAATATCCGCCTCGGCAACTGGATCACCGATCCGCAGGGGCATCCGGTCATCTCGGGCTGGGGAAACAAGGAGAAACAGTATTACACCGGCACCCCCGACAATCTGTATCTGAAAGACGGCTGCCTGTACCTCACTGCCAGGCGTCAGCCTTCGCCGGAGCAATTTGGCCAGCGCTGCAGCTACACCTCCGCCCGAATCGATACCCATGGACTTTTTTCCTTCCGCTATGGAAAAGTAAAATTTCGCGCCCGCTGTCCGCTGGGGACAGGACTCTGGCCTGCTGTCTGGATGCTTCCTGAGGAATCTGTCTACGGCCCCTGGGCCGCCTCTGGCGAGATCGATATTCTGGAGGCTAAAGGCCGCCTGCCCCGCTGCGTATTCGGCACCATCCACTATGGCGGCGTAAGTCCCAATAAAACCCTGCAGGAGTACAGCTACGAACTTCCGCCCCAAGAATCCATCGGCGATTTTCACGTCTACGAACTGATATGGGAGGAGAGATGCATCCGCTGGCTGGTAGACGGCGCCGAATATGCCTCCACTTCGTCCTGGAAATCCGCAGATTCCTCCATCGTATATCCCCAGCCCTTCGATCAGCCCTTTTACCTGCTGATCAATCTGGCAGTGGGCGGCTGGTTTGACATGGACGCTCCGGATCAAATAGATGAATCCTCTTTCCCCGCCCATTTTATCATCGACTATATCCGGGTGTATCAGTAGCCGGACACGTCTGGTCGCACATAGGACATCGACATTATTGATAAAGTTTCAAAAAACCGGCGTATTGAAGCGCTTTTCAATACACCGGTTCCCTTTTTAAATTCTGAGACTTGTATATGCTTTCACGGTTATTCCGATATTTTTACAAGCTCTACGTTATCGATCCAGACCTGATGCGGACTGTTTACTGTATTTCCGGCGCAGCCCAGCATAAACACCAGTTTTGCCGCAGAATAACTGCTCCCTCCCTGAAATGTGAAGGTCTGGGCAGACCAGTTTTGCGTCACATCCAATGTCTGATTCAATGCCGGGCTCACCCCGTCTGCCTCCACAGCCACCGTAATCTGGCGATTCATGCTGCTTTTGATATCAAAGGAAAGCCGATATGTCGCAGCCTGTCCCACGTCCGTCATCTGGTACAGCTGAGATGACCAGGCATTGGGAAGTATAGTAGGCATGGATGCCAGAAAGCATCCCTCTTCTTCATCATAACTATAGGTACTCCCATTCTCTGTCCAAGTAGTCCATCCATTCAGGTTTTCGTTAAAATCTCCATTTACCACCAATTCCTCTGTTATCGGCATCAGCGTTACATTGTCAATATAAACGCTGTGGGCAATATTCTCCGTTCCCTCCACATTTCCCAGGAAAAACAGGAGCTTGGCCGCATCGTAACCGGTTACAGGAGTAAAGTCAAAGGAATAATGCTCCCACTGTCCCCCTGTCTCTACCGTCTGCGAAAATAAGGACAGATTATTCATCCCCTCCAGACCCACGCTTACCGTCCGCTCCATGGTGCTTCTCATATCAAATTCCAGACGATACATGGTCCCCGCCATAATCTCTACATTTTGATAGAGCTGAGCCGACCAGGTGTTGGGCAGCGTCGTATATAAATCGGCCTGAAATACACCTTCGTCCCCGTCAAATACCGAACCATTTTCCGTCCAGACGCTCCATCCTTCCAAGCCGTTGTCAAAAGCCGAATTGTTCAGAAGATTAACAAAAAGCGTCTGTTCCGGCTGCTCAATTTCGCTCAATTCACCGGTGTATTCATATACACGAACGTAATCAATCTCAAAAGTATCTTTTGTCCATGTGCTCTCATCGGGATCTCCGGGGAAATATCCCCCGACAGCCAGATTCAGCATCAAGTAAAAATCCTGATTGAAAGGCGCCGGATAACTGTACTGCGTTCCATCGTCTGCGCTGTACCAGTTTTGCTGAATTTGATACAGCTCTCCATCCACATACCAGCGGAATTCTCCCGGCAGCCATTCCATAGCAAAGGTATGGAAGTCGTCGGCAAAGGATTCTCCCTCTTCCAAGTAATAGTAATCGGTAACATACACCCAGGGATTCCCATAGTGAAGTGTCCCCAGAACCGTCCCCGCCTGACTCCCCATATATTCCATGATGTCAATCTCCCCGCAGATCGGCCACTCTCCCCCATAGACGTCGGCATCTGAAGGAAGCATCCAGATAGCAGGCCAAAGTCCCTGCCCCTCCGGCAGCCTTGCACGAAATTCAAAGCGGCCATAGGTCCATTCCTCCTGCGTTGTTAATTTTGCCGACGTATAATCCTCCCCGCCGAAGCTTTCCGGTATAGCCTGGATAATCAGCTTGCCGTCTGTCACCCGGACATTATCTGCATCCGATGTATAATACTGCTGCTCATTATTGCCAAAGCCTCCGCCTCCAATGGTAAAACTCCACTTGCTCGTATCTATGGCCGCGCCGTTAAATTCATCCTGAAAGACCAGCTGCCATTTTTCTTCATCCAGTTCCTCATACTTACTTCCCATCTCCTGAAGTGTTGCAGCCCGCCCTATTCCTATGCTGCCTACTGTCATACCTGCAATTAAAAAGGCCGCTGTCAGAATCTTTTTCCATCCCTTCCCCATAAATGTTTCCTCCTAAGTGTGATAAATTAATAGATTTCCCGCTTCTCCGCCTCCAGTTTATCATAGAAATTTTCCAAAAAATACCTTCAAATTTTGTATATTATCCCATTTTTTGTGATTTGCCCGGTTTGAAATTCTGCTCTTTATTACCCGTTTCAAGCGAGCTCTCTACAACAGGTACTCCTCCCATACCTTTTTCCAGTAGTCCATATACCCTGCCTCTTCTACCGTCTCGGCGGCCTGGATATCAATCCGGCCGATCTCGGTTCCGTTCAGGGAATAGACGAGGCTGCCCACCACATCGCCCTCATTTATGGGAGCCGTCAGCGGTTCCTGATAAACCCACTCCTTGGTGATGGCGGAGAAATCTTCCCCAGTGGTGCTTAAGTAAGAAAAGCTGCCGCCGTATCGGAGAGCTATCTCCTCTCTGACGCCGTTCTGGACAGGGAGCAGGGGCAGAGACTCCGGATTGTCGTCTGTATACAGACGACAGGTGCCAAAACCATAGTTGAGCAATGTCGCCGCCTCCGAAAAACGCACCTTGTAATCCTGAGCTGCCATGATAACGGCAATCAGCGTCACCCCATCCCGGGTGGCCGTAGCGGAAACGCAGTATTTCGCCAGACTGGTGGAACCGGTCTTCAAGCCGTTGCAGCCCTCGTACTGCTTCAGCAGCTTATTGGTATTGGCCAGGGAAAATTCCGAACTTCCCTGGGCTGTATTGTGGGTGATATTTTCCATCCAGATGCTGCTGTAATCGAAGATCTGGGGATATTTCGTGATCAGCTCCCGGCTCATAATAGCAACATCCCGCGCCGACGTCACATGGGTGGCAGAATCCGTCAGTCCGCAGCAGTCCTCAAAGTTGGTCTGCGTCATTCCCAGGCCCTGGGCCCTCTCGTTCATTCTCCGCACAAACTCCGTTTCGCTGCCTGCCACATACTCCGCCATAGCCACGGAAGCGTCGTTTCCCGAAGCCACAACAATACATTTGATGAGGGTTTCCACGGTCTGAACCTCTCCCTCCTCCAGATAGACCTGGGAGCCTCCCATGGATTTGGCATAGGCGCTGGTCGTCACCTCGTCCTCCAGAGAAATCTGGCCGCTGTCCAGGGCGTCAAAGATCAGGATCAGCGTCATGATCTTTGTAATGCTGGCCGGGGACAGGGCCTGATCGGCGTTTTTCTCATAGACCACCGTGCCGGTGGAAGCTTCCATTAAAAGAGCCGAGACCGCCGTGAGCCCCATATCGGCGCTCTCCCCGGCCGCAGGCTCCTCCATCTCCCCAGCGATCTCTTCCACTTCCTGGCCGCTGGCGCCGACTGCCTCCGCCTGCCCCAGGCAGCCCAATGCCACTGCAAGGGCACATACCACCGCTAATATCTTCTTTTTCAATCCCGTCCAACCTCAGGCATCTGTTTACTATCATTGTAGTCATGCTGCCTGGATTTTATGACTGACAACCTCTTTCGATAGATCGGAGCGCTCACTTTTATAAATACTGCCGTGGTGACGCAGGCCGCAATCACGTCGGTCAGAGGCTCGGTAAAAAAAGCCGCCCGAACTCCAAAGAGCATCGGCAGAAAGAAGACAAAGAGAAAAAACAGCCCCTTGCGGAAAAAGGACAGGCTAACGGCCACCTTGGCAATCCCCATTCCTGTAAAGCCATCCACAAAGGTGTACTGCAAAGCCAGCGGAATCACTCCCAGCGTATAAATCCGAATCGCCCAGACCGCCAGCTCCTTGAGCTCCTCCCGCCGGGTAAAGATATTCACAAACAGGCCCGAGACCGTCTGAGCCGCCACAAACATCACCGACGTAAAGACCAGACAAACCTTCAGAATCTGCATCTCAGCCCGGCGCACACGGCGAATCTGACCAGCCCCGTAATTGTACCCCAAAATAGTCTGGGTGCCGCCGGTGATCCCGCCTAAAGGCATGGTGATCATCAGCATAAAGCTCTGAACAATGGTAGCGCAGGCCACCATCGTATCTCCCTGGGCCGCCCCGCCATAGTGCTGCAAAGCCATATTCATGCTGATAATCAGGATGCTGTCGAAGGCAATAATCAGAAAAGGAGACAATCCCAAGGCCAGCACTCTTTTGCAGATCTTCCAGGAATACCCGCCGAAGGTAATCGGGATCGGCACCCTTTTGCTGAACAAAAACCAGAGCACAAAGGCGCTGGAAGCCATCTGTGACAGCACCGTTGCGAAGGCCGCCCCGGCCGTTCCCATGCCAAAGGTAAACATAAAAAGAGGGTCCAGCACCAGATTGAGCACTGCGCCCAGCACCACCGACAGCATTCCTACCTTGGCAAAACCCTGGGTAATGATAAACTGATTCATTCCCGTGGACAGCAGAGCAAAAAGGCTGCCCGATACGTATACGCTCAAATACGCGTCCGCGTAGGGAAAGGTCGCTTCGCTGGCTCCAAACCACCACAAAAGCTGATCCTTTAAAAGGAGAGCCGCCGCCGTCAGGATAATGCCGGCCACACACATCATCATAAAGCAGTTGGCCAATATCTGTCTGGCAGCATCTTCTCTCTTCTCTCCCATCCGAATACTGAGTAACGGCGATCCACCGAAACCGATCAGGGAGGCAAAGGAGGATATCAGCGTCACGATCGGACCGCAGACTCCGGCTCCTGCCAGTGCCAGTTCCCCCACTTCCGCTATGTTTCCGATATACATGCGATCTACAATACTGTACAGCACACTGACAAACTGAGCTAACATCGAGGGGAGCGCCAGCCTTAATACCAGTGTCCCAATCTTGTCTTTTTCCAGATTGTTCTCCAGCTTCATCTTTCTTCCCGCCTTTTCTTTATACAATTTTACGTCCGTTTATTATACTCCCGCCCCCGGCGGCTGTCCATGAATTTTTTCTTTTTCGCTCTTGTCCCTGCGCCCAAAATACAGTACACTAAAGGAAGGCGGGACAGAGCCCTTTTGGCCCCTCCCGCGCAATGAAAAAGTTGAATCGAGGTTCATTACAATGAAAAAAATGGAGAAAATAGCCAGTTTTACCATTGATCACCTGAAACTTCAGACCGGTATCTACGTATCCCGCAAGGACTACGTGGGCGACCAGGTGATCACCACCTTTGATCTGCGCATCACCCGTCCCAACACGGAGCCGGTGATGGACAATCCGGCCGTCCATGCACTGGAGCATCTGGGAGCCACCTTCCTGCGCAACCATCCCCAGTGGAAGGACCAGGTGATCTATTTCGGCCCCATGGGATGCCGCACCGGTTTTTATCTGCTGTTAGCAGGGGATCTTGCCTCCGACGACATCTTTGACCTGGTGAAAGAAATGTTTGCCTTTGTCCTGGATTTTGACGGGCCCATCCCCGGCGCCAGCCCCAAGGACTGCGGCAACTACCTGGATATGAACCTGTCCATGGCCAAGTACTACGCCCGCAAATATATGGACGAGGTACTGAAAGAAAAACAGCCGGAGCGAATGGTCTATCCCCAGTAAGAGAAGATATCCGCCCATATTTTAAGGGTGATCCCGGCCTCCTGTGACCGGAATCACCCCTTATTTTATAGATGTAAAACTTAACTTTAACAATCCGATCCCATTCTCAGACCGAACAGGTGTATTTTTCTCTTAAAAGGCTTCGCTCGGCCTCCGTCACCGCCAGCTGTCCGGTCAGGAAATTCTCCATACCGCCGTATTTTTCCTCGATGGTATCAAAGACAGCTGTCAGATAATCTCTGTGTACCGAATCCAAGACTACAGCCTGACCAGCCAGCGCCTCATCGCCAGTCCTATCCAGGATCTCCCTTGTTATCCGCTGGTGACGCCCTTTAAGCGCCTCATTGGTAGCCAGATAATCCTCATAGATTGTCTCCCGCGACGCGCCCAGCGCGTACAGCAGCAGCGCGGCCGTCACCCCGGTCCTGTCCTTGCCTGCCGTACAGTGCCACAAAAAAGCTCCTTCCTCATGAGCGAGAAGCAGGCGAAAGAAACCTGCCAGCTGTCCCACACAGTAGGGGTCGGACACCATCATCGGGTAGAGCCGCAGCATGGAATCATGCGCTTTCCCCTCCAGACTGCGCACATAGATCAGTCGCTTTTCCACTGGGTCTTCAGCCTCTTCTTCCTCCCGGCTGATCCCCAGCACTTTACCGTGAAAGATCGGATGCCAGTGGTAGTTCATTCCCTCCGGAGTCTGGTCCGGATGCTGGCTAATCTCCACATCCGTGCGCAGGTCTATGATATCTGTCACATGAAATTCTTTCCGCAGGCGCTCTTCATCCCGGGCGCTCACCGACGCCAGCATGCCGGTGCGGATCAGACAGCCCTCTTTCACCCTGCGGCCATCCCCCACAGGGATACCGCCCAGTTCTCTGGCGTTCTCAATACCATCGAATTGAATCAGCCGAGTCGTCTGGTCTGCTCTGTCTGTCCCTGCCATATCAATTCTCCTTATCCGGCAGCTTGCAGAAGGCCACGCCAATGGCGTCCGGTCCGATATGTGTACCAATGGTCAGATTGATTTCATTAATATAGACCACCTTCACTCCCAGCTCCGCCTCCACCTCGGCAGCAAACTCTTTTGCCTCCTCCAGATTGTCAGAGTGGGCCACAGCCACCAGAGATTTGTCCAGATTGAGCTTCTTCATCGTATCCAGCATAGTCCTCTTGGCATTGTTTTTGCCGCGGCATTTCAGGAAGGAGACAATCTTTCCCTCCTCAAAGTGCAGGATCGGCTTGATATTAAGCACCGTTCCCACGGCTCCGCTGACTGCATTCAAACGTCCGCCGCGCACCAAACAGTCCAGATGGTCCACCAAAAACAGAATGTCGAAATCCTTCTTGCGGGCCTCGATAGCATCCCGCACCTCCTCCAGCGTATGGCCCTGCTTCTTCATCTCCTGGGCCAGATACACCATCAGTCCGGCCGCCACCGAGCCATTCAGAGAATCAATCACGCAGATTTGGCAGTCGCGCTCGCTCATCAGCTCCTGTGCCACTACGCTGACTGTGCTGTAGCTGCCGCTGCACTCGGAAGAAAACATAATGCAGAGGATGTCTCTGCCTGCATCCAGCTCGGTCTCGAAAAGCTGCCGCACTCTCTCCGGATTGCAGCCCATGGAATAGGCCCTTTCCCCCTCCAGCAGACGCTTGTAGAAGACCGGCGGCTCCAGCTTTTGCTCATCGCCGTAAATCACGCCGTCATTGAAATGATAATACTGGGGCAGAATCACTATGTGTTCCGCTTCCGCATAGGAAGCATCAATGTCCGTATTGATATCAGTCATCACGGTAAATTCTTCCATATCGTTTTGTCACCGTCGGTTTTTGCAAACCGGTCCTTCCCTTTCTTCAATTAAATAATGCTTTTCGTCAGTTTAACGAGCACATTATAGCATATATTTCCGACCGCTGTAAAGCTGTCTGTCTCTCCACTTTACAAACCTTTTAAAAATCTTAAGATATTTCTCCGCTTCTATCAAAAAATAATATAAAAGACGGATTTACATCCACTCCAAAAAATTGTATACTATGTGACAACAAAGCCCCCTTCAGAGAGTCTGTATTGGTATAAGCTCCTGGAATCGGGGCTCAAACAGCATAAGGAGGGTAACATGGTCAATCATTTTTGCAAACGTCCGCTGTGGGAAGTCAGCGCAAAGCTGGCTGCGGTAGCCGGCGGCTCCTGTCCGGCGGATCTGGTAATCATCCACGCTAACCTGGTTAATGTCTGCACCCGGGAAATACAGGAGGACATCTCCGTGGCCGTCTCCGAGGGAAGAATCGCTCTGGTGGGCGACGCCTCCCACTGTATCGGCGAAGGCACCCGGATTCTGGATGCCCAAGGGCAGTATCTGGCCCCCGGATTTTTGGACGGTCACATTCATGTGGAATCTTCCATGATGGGCGTCGGCGAATACGCGCGGGCTGTCATTCCCCACGGTACCACCGGCATCTATATGGACCCTCATGAGATCTGCAATGTTCTGGGACTCCAGGGCGTAAAGTGCATGCTGGAAGATGCTGCACGCACTCCCCTCAAGGCCATGTTTACCACTCCCTCCTGCGTTCCTGCCGTTCCCGGCTTTGAGGATACGGGCTCCCATGTAGGACCGGAGGACGTGGCTGAGACCATGAAGTGGGACAACTGTGTCGGCCTGGGCGAAATGATGAACTTCCCCGGCATCCTCTCTTCCAACGAAGAAACCCATGCCATCACCGGAGCCGCGCTGCGGGCCGGCAAAATCGTCACGGGCCATTATTCCTTGCCGGAGACTGGCAAGGGATTAAACGCCTATATCGCCTCGGGCGTCCGCTGCTGCCATGAATCCACCAGAGCGGAAGACGCTCTGGCAAAAATGCGCTTAGGGATGTACGCCATGTTCCGCGAGGGCTCGGCCTGGCATGATTTGGCAGAAGTGGCAAAGAGCATCACGGAGCACACGGTAGACACCCGCTTTGCTGTCCTGGTCTCCGACGATACCCATCCCCACACACTGCTCGCCCAGGGCCATCTGGATCATATTGTCCGCAGGGCAGTGGAGGAGGGCATCGATGTTCTCACCGCCATTCAGATGGTCACCATCAACTGCGCCCAGTGCTTCCAGATGGATCATGAGCTGGGCAGCATCGCCCCCGGCAAATGTGCGGACATGGTTATCCTCGATAACCTGACCGATCTGCAGGTACAAAAAGTCTTTATCGACGGCGAACTGGCCGCAGAGAACGGGGCAGTAACACAGGCGTATACTCCCTACACATATCCGAAATGGGCCACCCACTCCATCCATGTGGGCGAAGTCATCACCCCTGCCACCTTCGTCATTCCTGCCTCAGCCGATCAGGTAACTGTGCGGACCATCGAGGTAATCCCCGCCCGGGTAGGCGATTATGAGCGCCATGTGACCCTGCAGGCTAAAGACGGACGGCTGGAGTCCGATGTGGAACAGGATGTGCTGAAGGCTGTTGTCTTTGAGCGTCACCATGCCACCGGCAAAAAAGGCTTCGGCTTTGTCAAAGGCTTCGGTATCCGCCGGGGCGCAATGGCATCCACGGTAGCCCACGATGCTCACAATCTGTTGGTCATCGGCACCAACGACGCTGACATGGCCCTGGCGGCAAACACGCTGATCGAGTGCGGCGGCGGTATGTGCGTGGTCTGCAGCGGCCAGGTACTGGGTGTAGTTCCCCTGCCCATCGCCGGCCTGATGGATGACAAGCCGGTGGAGGAGATCGGACAGGCCGTAGCCTCCCTGGAAGAAGCCTGGAAGGAGATCGGCTGCACGATGCCCTCCCCTTTCATGACCATGGCCCTGATTCCTCTGGCCTGCCTGCCTGAGCTTCGTCTCACCGACCGGGGACTGGTGGACTGCAATCATTTCTGCTCTGTGGACATCGAAGTCTGACCGAAACGCCTGATATAGAAAATTCAGTCGTGGAAAGCGCGTCCTAAAATTAGAATCATAAAAAGAAAGAGACAATCCCACAGAAAATTCGCCTTCTAGAGATACCAAAGAACCGAATTTTATGGGATTGTCTCTTTCTGATTTCTGGCCTATATCAACAAATGTTCCTGCCCATCTGGTAGGCTTCTTTCATGGCAGGGTTCCCTTGAATATCGCCCGGCTGCCAGGCTCCTGCACCATAGATGACGCCCGTTTCCTCCGCTCCTTTCTGAAACTGATCGCATAAAGTCTCCGAGTTACCATTTTTACGAGGACTGGACGATAGAATTAAAACTTGCTTACTCATTTCATTTTTCCTTCTTTGCTTTCCGCTTCTGCATCCAAGGCTATCGGGAAATTTACTGGATAAATCCAAGTTCCTGTAACCATGGTTCAATATCTCCCTCGTCATTGGCAGTCAGGCCATCGGCAATGATGGCGTCTGGACAAAGTTCGCTGAAAATATGCAGGCTGTTGTCAATGGAATCACTGGCGCTGGTACAAAAAGGAATGATTGTTTTCCCGGAAAAGTCATAAGAATCCAGGAATGTAGCAATCATGGCCGGAGCTTCATCCCACCAAATAGGATAGCCTACAAAAACCGTGTCAAAATCCTCGACATTATCCACACTGACCGTGATTTCAGGACGAGCGCCTTCTAAAATTTCGCTTTCGGCTTCTTCCCGCACATCTCCATAATCCTCAGCCCGCTGAATTTCCGCAAGGGTTCCTCCGGTAAAGCCGGCAATCTGTCTGGCAACTTCTTCCGTATTTCCCGTGTAGGAAAAATATGCTACCAATACAGCATTGTCTGCCGATTCCGAATTGGGCGGAACAGAAAGGGTTTCCGCCTTACTATTGGCAACAGCTTCACTCACACTTTCCTCCGATGACGAAGATACACTATTCATATTGTCCGAACGGCCCGTGGAGCAGGCGGTCAGCAAAAAAGTAAAGGCGAGCATCAAAACGAGAGTTGGAAGAGTCCTTTTTACTTTCATTTGCATTATCCTTTCTTTTAGCTGATGTATGAGTCACAACATTTCCCTTATCCCTCTTATAAGCATTCGCAGAGGATTTCATATATTTCGTCTCTGCTCAGCGGGCGGGGATTGCTTTGGATGATGTTGCAGGTGTCCGCCACTTGGCGCAGCACTTCCGGGGTAATCTCCACTTTCGATTTCAGCTGTCCCATTTTCGTGGGCAGGCCGCACTCCTGGATAAAAGAAGTCAGTGCTGCCAGACCTTCTTCCGCCGTATCCTTTCCGAACACTTCTTTGGCAAAGCGAGTAAATTTCTCCGGAGCATCCTTTAAAATGTGCCGGTAGTAGACCGGGTGGATCACCGCCAGGCCCTGGCCGTGATTGCAGTCGGTGTAGGCCCCCAGCTGATGCTCGATCTGATGGGCCTGAAAATCGGTGAGGCGGCCTGCCTTAAGGATTCCGTTTTCTGCCATGGCGGAATCCCACATCAGATTGCTGCGGGCTTGCATATCGCCCATATCCTCCAGCAGCCGGCGCATATTGACCACCGTATTACGCATGACAGCCAGCGCTACATCGTCGGATACATTGTCCTGGTCGGAGGTTCCAAAGTAGGTCTCCATGGCGTGGCTTAAGGTGTCAAAGGCCCCGGAAAGCACCTGCATGGGCGGCACCGTAGCGGTATAGGCAGGATCGAGAATGGCGAAGGAAGCGCAGCTGCCCACAATGGGGCCTTTCCACAATTTTTCTTCATAGGTAATTACAGCGCCTGAGTTCATCTCCGCGCCGGTTCCGGAGGCGGTGACCACTGCCCCCATGGGGATGCCCGCTGCAGGGAATTTCCCCTGTTCATACTCCATGCTCCAAATATCCTGACCAGCCAGCGCCTGGACGGAGACCACCTTGCAGCAGTCGATGACGCTGCCGCCGCCCACGGCCAAAATAAAGTCCACATGGTGTTCCCGTACCAGTTCCGCCCCTTCCTGTACCTTGGCGTAAGTGGGATTGGGCATAATGCCGGAAAAATCCACCACTTCTTTGCCCGCAGCGGTCAGCAGGCCCTTCAGCTCGTCGTATACCCCGCTGTGCTTGACAGAACCGCCGCCGTAAGCCAGCATGACAGTTTTTCCTACCTTGGGAAGTTCCTGTTCCAGGGCTTCTGCCGCGGCGCCTTCTCCGAAGTAGACCTTTGTAGGATATAAGAAAGTAAATTTGTTCATGTTGTTTTTCCTCCCTATTGACTCCTTGTTGATTTTCAAATTTCTGAGCGACTTCACCGATGCGCGCATGGTATTCACACTCTTGCATCACCAATACATTTCCGCTATAATTAGGTGGATTCAATCGCTTGTTACTACCGATTATAATTACCGATTGTTACAACCGGTCAATAGCTTTTGGGAAAAAAGTCCTTGAATTTTTTGTGAAGAAACTGCAGCTTTGAAAAAGCGAAAAACTCTATGCAAATGGTGCACCCACTTACATAGAGTTTTTTATTTCCCGTTCATCTGACATGCGTCATCGCTATAGACTTTTCATCAGGACAGAGAAGAAATATCTCTGCCGAAATACTTTTCGGACAGCTCGGAGAGCACGCCCTCCTCCCGCAGTTCATCGATGGCCTGATTGACGGCTTCCCTGAGACTGGCCGTCTCCTCGCCCTTTCGCATCGGGATGGCGACGGGATCCGCCGTATCGGTGATAACGGCGATTTTTACATTCGCATCGGGATGAGCCCGCATATAATCGTCATAGGTCTCCTGCGAATTGAGCGTCGCATCAATGCGGCCGGCCAGCAAAAGCTCCATAGTCTGGTTCAGATCGTCCACACCGGTTACCTCCGCTCCATACTGCTGTGCCAGCTGCGCATAGGTACTGGTAATAGTGTTGGCTGTGGTCTTTCCCTCCAAATCTTCCAGGGAATTAATCTCATCATAGTCGCCGCGGACGATCACCACAGCCCGGTTGTAGGCATAGGGCTCGCTGAAATCATACTCCTGCTCCCTCTCCTCGGTAACATTGACTCCATTTACCATGATGTCATAGCGGCCGGCGCTTACGCCTGCCAGCAGACCGTCGAAATTGCCCTCCACAAAGGTGGCCGTCACGCCTAATTTCTCCGCGATGTTTTGAGCCACCTCCACATCGTAGCCCACCAGGTTGCCTGCCTCATCGTGATAGTTCCAGGGCGACCAGGTGCCTTCCAGAGCGACGACGATCTCTCCCCGCTGCTGAATCTGCTCCAGCAGATCTCCGGCGGCCTCGCCGCTTCCGGTTTCCCCGGAGGCCTGTGTCCCTTCCAGAGCCGCCGTCTCTCCTCCCGCAGCCTGGGTCTGTTCAGCCCCCTGCGAGCATCCGCTTAAACAAAACACACTCAGCAGACACAGCATCAGTATCGCCAATACCAGATTTCTCTTCTTCATTTTTCACTCTCCTCTTTTCTTTTTCTGATTTCTTCATCTCTTCAAATTTTCATTTGCTGCCTATTGCAAATCCATTCATATACTCCGGTATTTTTTATTCCTTCTCGCCAAACTCTTCCTCGTCAAATAACCGAAGAAAAGCGCGGGTTCTCTCCTCTTTCGGATGCTGGAAAAATTCCTTGGAATTACCTTCCTCCACCACCACCCCATTCTCCATAAAGATAACGCGGTTGGATACATCCCTGGCAAAGCCCATCTCATGGGTCACCACCACCATGGTCATCCCCTCGGCGGCAAGTTCGCGCATGACGGAGAGCACTTCTCCTGTCAGCTCCGGATCCAGAGCCGAGGTGGGTTCGTCAAAATAGATGATCTCCGGATCTGTGGCCATAGCCCTGGCGATGGCCACTCTCTGCTGCTGGCCGCCGGAGAGCTGGCTGGGATAATAGTCGCAGCGATCCGACAGACCCACTTTTTCCAGGGCAGCTCTCGCCTTCTCTTCCGCCTCACCCTTAGGCACCTTGCGGGCAATAACCAGCCCCTCCATCACATTCTGCAGAGCCGTCTTGTTGCGGAAAAGATTATAATTCTGAAAAACAAAACCTGTCTTTTTGCGGAGCCTGGCTGCATCCTTCTTCGAGACATGAGCCAAATCAAAGGTCTCGCCGTCAAAATGCAGCGTTCCCCCGTCAGCCGTTTCCAGAAAATTAATGCAGCGAAGCAACGTGGTCTTGCCGGAACCGCTTGGCCCCAATATAGCGATAACCTCGCCGGCATCCACTTTTAAATCAACGCCCTTTAATACCTCCAAGTCTCCGAAGGATTTTCTGATATCTCTGACCTCCAGCATTATTTACCTCCCACCTTTTCATAAACGTTGAGCCGCTTTTCCCCGATACTCTGCAGCTTGGTCAGCACCGTACAGAATATCAGATAAATCAGCCCCACCTCTATGTACAGCGCCAGCGGCTGATAGCTCCGGGCTACGATCTGGCGGGTGGCCATGAACATTTCCACCACAGTAATATTAGCTGCCAGGGAAGTATCCTTAACCATGGCAATCAGAGAATTCGACAAAGAGGGAAAAGCTGTGCGCATGGCCTGGGGCAGGACGATCCGCCGCATGGCCTGCAGATAGGACATGCCGACACAGTAACCTGCCTCCATCTGGCCGGAGGGCACAGACTCCAAGGCCGCCCTCATGATCTCAGCACAATAAGCGCCCTCATTAATAGAAAATACAATCACTGCCGCCGGAAAAGGATCGATGACAATTCCCAGATTCGGCAGTCCGTAAAACACCACAAAGAGCTGAACCAGAAGAGGAGTCCCTCTCACTACCCAGATATAAAATCTGGCCAGCTGGGTCAGCACTTTCACATGGGCAAACTGAATCATGGCCGTAATCACGGCGATAATCATTGCAAAGGTAAAGGCAATCGCTGTCAACGGAATTGTCACCGTCAGCCCCGGCACCAAAATTTTGCCAAAAGAATCAATTAAGAGCTCTAACAGTTCTCCATCCATAATTTAATCACTTACACCCCTTGTTCTGTCCTCTATCCCAAAGTCTAACACGGTTCCTTTCAGATAGCAAATACTTATAACGAATACTTTTCTATAGCCATTATCTATGGACAATGAGCAAACGTCTCTCTGTTTTCTTCAACATCTCACTGCACCAGTTCCCCGGCAAAGCCCTCGATGATCTCCCTTGCCTGGGCGTCGCTCTTTTCATAGACCGACAAAAGGAGCCCGCGATACCGGGCGGCCTCGTCCGCCCCGTCGAGTCCCTGCTCCCTGGCAAGCGTCCAGAACGAGTACTGGGAGTAATAGCGGTAGGCGTCAGCCACATTCCAATAGAGATCGAATTCTTCCCCCTCGGGCTGATGGAGGGACAGGGAGGATCGCATGGAATCGTACTCCCCCTCATAGAGGTCATAGTCGTAATCCTCAATGCTCTGACCCCAGTTTCGCTCATCCAGCTTTTCGGTAATAAGGGAGATGGACGAGGTAACCGTCAGCGCCAAAAAGATCAGTAAAACCGCGGTCACTCCTATGTATATACCCAGTTTTGCCTTTTTGCTCACTTAAGCCACCCCTCCTTTATCTGTTCCACATAAGCCTGTCTCTGCTCCTCATCCAGATAGGACAGGGAGAGAAGCTCTTCGATCTGCCCGTCGTCAAAGCCAAAAAGAACGCGAAGGGTAGCGTCCGCCTCTTTCTCAAACGCGGTCAGAAGTGCGCCGGCCCTCTCCGTTATCTCCCCGTAGGCGTCAATCTGGTAGCCCTCTTCATACTCCTGCCTTACCGTCAGGATATCCTGGCAGCTGCTTAAGATCTGCTCCACCAGAAAGGCAAAATGACTCTCGCAGTACTCCCTGTCATAGGAATCCATGGACGCATCTCCCCGAAAGGCCGCCTCGTATTCCTCCCGGTCTAAATGCAGGTACTCGTTTCGGTATTCCTGCAGGTATTCCATATCCCGCGAAAAAATTTCAATCTGGTAAAATTCATCAAAGGATTCATCCTGCCTATCCGCTTCATAGAGGCTTTGCTCCAATGCCTGCCAGCGCTCCTGCTCCACCAGCTGCTCCAGCTCCTCCGTGCTCACCCCGCCGCGGCCGGGCTCGTCTGCCATCTCCAGCATCACGCCGATTCCCACGGACACCACAATCGACAGGGCCAGAAGCCCCGCCGCAATCCACATCAGGCGCCGGGCTTTTCCCAGTCTTATATCCTCCGCCGACTGCTCCAGCACCTGGCTTCTTCTTTTCTCATAGCGGGCCGTCCTTCTGGCAATGGCCTCCTTCTGCCTTTTCAGCCGTACGTTTTCCGTTCCGCAGTAGGGGCAGTATTCCAGCTGCGGATCATAGGTGGCTCCGCATCCCTTACATTTCATAATGCCTTTCTCTCCTCTCCTGCTCTTCTTCCGGCGGTCTTACGTCAGGCCGCAGGCCCCAGCTCTTCTTCATCGCCGGCAATCCGTATCCCATGGTTTTCCACAGGGCTGCGGAAGGTCTCCGCAAGGAGGGTGCGCGTCTCCTCACTGTCCGCCGAGTCCCCCGCCTCCCGGCACAGTTCCAGCAGACTCTCCACATCCGCGTCGGAAAGGCCCAGATCGCCGGTGAGGAAGGAGAAAAGCTCTTCCCGGATGGAACGAATCACCTCGTCCCCTCCGCGGACAAAGCTATCCGCCTCCAGCATCTCATCGATATCCAGGATTCCCTGGCCTACCTCCAGCAGCGAAAAGCCCAGGGTTGATTCCCAGATAGCCCCATAGCTTTCGATCAGGCTCCGGTCCTCCTCCACGTAATAGAGGGGATAGGAGGCAAAATAAATATCCGAATATTCCTGATAGGGACCGCCGTGCAGATCGTTGTCGCTCAGGTAATCCCAGATACCCTCATAATCCTCGGCCGCCGCCAGACGGTCCAGCTCCTCCAGATGTCCCTGCTGCCTGGCCGGCGCCTGTTCGTTTTCAATATATCCGGCCACAGCCTGCACCCCTGCGCCCACGATGCCGATCACAAAGGCGGCGGCAACCGCAAGGAGCAGAACCTTCCCCCAGCGCTTTGACCACAGGCGCACCAGCTGACCAGGCAGCGAGGAAAGCTGCCTGGTTTTCTTTTCAATATCCTGAATCCTGCCCTGGTACTCCCGCTCGGTAAGCGCCAGATTCTCCGCCCCGCAGTAAGGGCATTGGCGGAGGGTCTCATCATATGTGGCCCCGCAGTTTACGCACTTGATCATCGGCTCTGCCCTCTCAGCCGTTCTGTGCCGGCAGCTTAAAGGAACTCTTCAAGGATACGATCCGGTTGAACACCAGATGCTCCGGCGCAGAATCCTTGTAGTCCACGCAGAAGAAGCCGTTGCGGACAAACTGGAAGCTGTCAAAGGCCTTTGCCCCGGCGAAGGCGGGCTCCAGCAGGCAGTCCTCCAGCACTTCCATCGAATGAGGGTTCAGGTTCAGGGAACCGTCCTCCTCATTGTATACGCCCTTCTCCTCATCTACGATATTTTCATAGAGACGGCAGGTCGCCTTCAAGGCCGTCTCCGCCGCCACCCAGTGAATCGTCCCCTTGACCTTGCGGGTGGTGCAGTTGCCTCCCCGTGTCTCGGGATCGTAGGTGCAGTGCACCGCCGTGATCTCTCCGTTCTCATCCTTATCCACGCCGGTGCAGGTGACAAAGTAGGCCCCCATCAGCCGGACCTCATTGCCGGGGAACAGGCGGAAATACTTCTTCACCGGCACCTCCATGAAGTCCTCCTGCTCGATATAAAGCTCCCGCGAGAAGGGCACCTGTCGGCTCCCCAGCTCCGGATTCTCCGGATTATTGGGAATCTCCAGATATTCGGTCTGTCCCTCGGGATAGTTGTCAATGATCAGGCGCAGGGGCCGCAGCACCGCCATCAGACGGCTTCTCTTTAACTTCAGGTCCTCCCGGATGCAGTATTCCAGCATCGGCATATCGCAGGCGCTCTGGCTCTTGGACACCCCGGCCAACTCCACAAACATCTTGATGGATTCCGGGGTGTAGCCTCTGCGTCTTAAGCCGCTGATGGACACCAGTCTGGGATCATCCCAGCCGTCCACGATTCCTTCCTCCACCAGCTTCTTGATATAGCGCTTGCCGGTGACCACGTTTCGCAGGTACAGCTTGGCAAACTCGATCTGCTTGGGCGGCATCGGGAACTCACACTCCCGCACCACCCAGTCGTAGAGCGGACGATGGTCCTCGAACTCCAGGGTGCAGATGGAATGGCTGATTCCCTCGATGGCGTCCTCGATGGGGTGAGCAAAATCGTACATCGGGTAGATGCACCATTTGTCCCCGGTATTGTGGTGGCTCATATGAGCCACCCGGTAGATAACCGGATCTCTCATATTTATATTAGGAGAAGCCATATCGATCTTAGCCCGCAGCACCTTCTCCCCGTCGGCGTATTTTCCTTCTCGCATCTCCGTAAACAGGCGCAGGTTTTCCTCCACGCTGCGGTTCCGGTAAGGGCTCTCCTTGCCCGGCTCCTCCAGGGTGCCGCGGTACTCCCGAATCTCCTCGGCCGTCAGGTCGCAGACATAGGCCTTTCCCTTTTTGATCAGCTTCACCGCGCACTCGTACATCTGCTCAAAGTAGTCCGATGCAAAAAACAGCCGGTCCTCCCAGTCCGCGCCCAGCCAGGCCACGTCCTCCTTGATGGATTCCACGAACTCGATCTTCTCCTTGGTGGGATTGGTATCGTCAAACCGAAGGTTGAACTTCCCGCCGTATTTCTGGGCCAGCCCATAGTTTAAAAGGATCGACTTGGCATGGCCGATATGCAGATAGCCGTTGGGCTCCGGAGGGAAACGGGTCATCACATGGTCGAACCGTCCCGTGGCCAGATCCTCCTCGATAATTCTCTCGATAAAATTTTTGGATACGACTTCCTTTTCTTCTTTTGCAGCCTCTTCTCTCGCAGCGATTTCTTTTTCCATAATCTCCTCCTGTTCCTGCGCCTTCAAGGGGCGCATTAGCGCTCTATCATGTGTTATAGAATACCACAATTTCACGGATTGTAAAACCTTTTTCTTGCCTTCACCAAAAGCATCATCGGCCGGCGCAGTTCGTCCCGCATTCCCGGCAAGTCCTTCATCTCTTCCGGAGGCTGCGGCTCCACCACCCGGAGAAGTTCAAAGCCGCCCAAAAGCAGGCCGTCCAGATAGGTGGTAAGCGTGCGGTGATACTTGGTTACCTTTTCTCCTAAGAAAACGGCCTCCCGTTTTCCCTCGTCAAAATAGCGGTCTACCGGAAAGTGCAGGATATTCCCCTCTGCATCGTAATACCAGTCCTGGCTGCCGTACGCCGTAAAAATCGGGTGCTCCACCGAAAAGACAAAGTCCCCTCCCGGCACAAGAAAACGGCGAATATTGGCCAGCAGGGCGGAGAAATCCTTCACATAGTGAAAGGCCAGGGAGCTGAGCACAATATCAAAGCTGCCTTCCTCAAAATCCAATTCCTCCATGGCAGCCCTTCTGTATTCGATCCGACTGTCATGGTTCTTTTCCTGCGCCCGCTTTAACATCTTCTCCGACAGGTCTATGCCCAATACGCAGGAGGCTCCGTGCTGGGCCGCATACTTGCAGTGCCAGCCATAGCCGCAGCCCAGATCCAGCACTCTTTTTCCGGCGAAATCCGGGAGCAGTTTCTCTAAAGAAGGCCACTCCCCCGCCCCGGCTAATCCCTTTTCCGAGCGGAGCATATGGCTGTATTTTTTAAAGAAGATTTCGTCGTCATATTTGCTCTCTTTCATTGAATGTCCGATGCGCCTTTCTTTTATCTTACGAGGCCAGAGCCAAACAGGCGAAATTCCTTCGGCCCTGGCATCGCAGCTTCAGTATATCACAGAACCTCTGTTCAGCCAAGAACCCCCTTGACAGCAGGCGGCTCTTGCACCCGTCGGGCGGCAGCGGCTCTTCCAGCGGCATATTCCATCTTGACAACTGACTCTGAATCAATTATCATGGAGACTATTACAGCAACTACTTATTCTTAGGGGGCCTGCCCTTTCGTCCCTTTTGCCAAGGAAGGTGATTTTTTTGAACAAGAGAGCGATGACCGAGGCGGCAAAGAAAGAAAAAGCAAACCAGATTCTAGATATCGCTGCACAGCTGCTTCTTACCACAGACTACCGGAAGATCCGCATGATCGATCTGGCAAAGAAGATGGGTATATCCAACGGAATTATCTACGTATATTTTAAAACCAAGGAGACCCTGTTTCTGTGCCTGCTCTGGCGCGAATACGAAAAAAGGCTGGCATATCTGGCCGAACAGACCAAACAGGTGCAAATCTCCTTCTTTGCAGACGCCAAGCGAATGTTTCTCGCCGAGTTATCTCATCTGATTGACACCAGCCCGCTCTATATCCGGCTGGCGACCCTGCGCACCACGATTCTGGAGAAAAACACCGATGAAGCCATGCTGGAAGAGGTGCGGACACAGTTTCTGGGGCAGGTAAAGCTCTGGATCGCCGATCTGTGCCAGAACGGCGTCCTCTCTCCCGATCAGGTAATGGAGATTTTTCTGATGGAAGAAGCGATTCTCACCGGCTGCACTCTGGCCGCTGGCACAGCCGACGATCCAAACGGTTCCGCCGCCGGCTTTGGCTGCGTGCAGCAGCACTTCCGCGAGCACGTCCTGCGCGGGATGAGCTGTTTTCTGGACGGATACGAGCTTTCCCTCGCTTCGGTGAAGGAGGGCCCGCAGGCAGGCCCGAATCATTAAAGGGGATATAGGCCTGCAGGAAGCAAAATCTTCGGCATAAATACAAGGAGTGACAACAATACCATGCTTCAGGTAAAAAACATCTGCAAGGAGTACCGGACCGGCAGTCTGGTACAAAAAGCCCTCGATCACGTGAGCCTCAACCTGCGTGAAAATGAATTCGTGGCTATTCTGGGCCCCAGCGGCTCCGGCAAGACTACCCTTTTGAACATTATCGGCGGCCTGGACCGCTATGACAGCGGAGATCTGATCATCAACGGGATTTCCACCAAAAAATATAAGGACAGGGACTGGGATTCCTACCGCAACCACACCATAGGCTTTGTCTTTCAGAGCTATAACCTGATCCCCCACCAGACCGTCCTCTCCAATGTGGAGCTGGCCCTGACCATCTCCGGCATCCCCAAATCCGAACGCCGCAAGCGGGCGATCAAGGCTCTGGAGGAGGTGGGCCTGGGCAATCAGCTGCACAAAAAGCCCAGCCAGATGTCCGGCGGGCAGATGCAGCGCGTGGCCATCGCCAGGGCCCTGGTCAACGACCCGGATATTCTCTTAGCCGACGAGCCCACCGGCGCTTTGGATACGGAGACCAGCATCCAGGTCATGGAGCTCCTCAAGGAGGTGGCCAAGGACCGGCTGGTGGTCATGGTCACCCACAACCCGGAGCTGGCCGAACAGTATGCCACC
>CALWGV010000009.1 GCA_944380185.1 uncultured Lachnospiraceae bacterium | reverse complement strand
CTGTGTTCGATTTTGAAAAGCCCAACATTGAAATCGCTGAAATATCCGAAGACAAAAGATATGGAAGATTCGTTGTAGAACCCTTGGAGCGTGGTTATGGCACAACTCTCGGCAATTCACTCAGAAGAATTATGCTGTCCTCTCTGCCCGGAGCGGCGATCAGCCAGGTGAAGATCGACGGTGTCCTTCATGAATTCAGTTCCATCCCCGGTGTCAAGGAGGATGTGACGGAAATTGTTCTGAATCTCAAAAATATCGCCATCAAGAACCATTCCTCCTCCGGCGAGGCCAAGACCGCCTATGTGGAGTTTGAGGGAGAGGGCGTGGTGACGGCCGCTGATATCAAGGCCGATTCCGATATCGAGATTATGAATCCCGATCAGATCATCGCTACCTTGAGCGGCGGTGCAGACTGCCGCCTGAATATGGAGTTGACCATTACCACGGGGCGCGGCTATGTGGGCGCCGATCGGAACAAGACTGACGATCTGCCCATTGGCGTGATTGCCATTGATTCGATTTACACCCCTGTGGAGCGTGTAAATATGACGGTGGAAAATACCCGTGTTGGCCAGATTACAGATTATGACAAGCTGACGCTGGATGTGTATACCAATGGCACTCTGGCTCCCGATGAGGCGGTCAGCCTGGCTGCCAAAGTGCTCAGCGAACATCTGAATCTGTTTATCGACCTGTCCGAAAATGCCAAGACCACTGAGGTTATGGTAGAAAAAGAGGACAATGAGAAGGAAAAGGTGCTGGAGATGAACATCGACGAGCTGGAGCTGTCGGTGCGCTCCTACAACTGCCTGAAGAGGGCTGGCATCAATACCGTAGAAGAGCTGTGCAACAGAACTTCCGAGGATATGATGAAGGTCCGCAACCTCGGCCGCAAGTCCCTGGAGGAAGTGCTGGCTAAGTTAAAAGAGTTAGGACTGGAATTACATCCCAGTGATGAGTAAAAAAATATGTGATTAAGTGGATGACGGCAGTCTGTCAGTAAGACCGAAGGGCATGGCAGTCTGCTCCACAGATGGAGGAAAAAGCAATGGCATATAGAAAACTTGGCAGAACGTCCAGCCAGAGAAAGGCTATGATGAGAAGCCTGACCACCAACCTTTTGTACAACGGCAAAATTGTCACCACCGAGGCCAGAGCCAAGGAAATCCGCGGCATGGCGGAGGGATTGATCGCTCTGGCTGTCCGTGAGAAGGACAACTACGAGGAGGTCACCGTAAAAGCCAAGGTTGCCCGCAAGGACAAAGATGGCAAGCGTGTGAAAGAGGTCGTGGACGGCAAGAAGAAGACCGTTTACGATGAGGGGGAGAAGACCATCAAGAAGGATAAGCCTTCCCGTCTGCATGCCCGCCGCCAGATGCTTCGCGTGCTGTATCCGGTGAAGGAGGTTCCCACCGCTGTAGCCGGCCGCAAGAAAGCCACCAAGCAGGTTGACATGGCAGCCAAGCTGTTCGACGAGATCGCACCCAAGTACGCTAATCGCAACGGCGGTTATACCCGCATCGTGAAGATCGGCCAGCGCAAGGGCGACGGCGCCATGGAAGTGCTGATCGAGCTGGTGTAAGCCAGATAGATATGTTTAAGCTATAATGACAGTATACAGGCCAGTGTGTTTTCTGAAAGGACAATGCACCGGCCTGTTTTGTTGAAATCAGTGACGAAGGTCTTTTTCCGGAAAAGCGCAAACCAAAGTTAAAGACATTAGGGAGGAAGACCATGAAAAGAACATCCGACGCAAGCAGGTGACGGTAATCACAAATGTTTTGTCTCGTCATACTGCTTCTGCAACCGCAGAATCAGGGCTTTCATCGCATCCACCATGGCCTGGGGAGCGGTAATCTGCACTCCGTCTCCCAGTCCCACGACCCAGCCCAGAAAATGTTCGCTGGCCGTTACCTGGACACGCACTTGAAAATGGGATTCATCTGTGGGCCGCATAGGGATATCTTTGCCGAAGCGGTCGATCATCACGGCCGCCATGGAATTTTCGCATTCCAGCGTGACGGTCTTCTCCTCGCCGCCGAACATGCCGAAAAGACCGCGGGAATATACCGGCAGATCCAGAGACTGAAACGTTTCTTTTCCCTCTCGCTTCTCCTCGGCAAGGGAGATGTGCAGCATCTTGTCCACACGATAGTGCTTGAGCTTGTTTGCAGCGGAATCATAGGCGATGAGATAATAATACTCATCGTCCCAGACCAGCGCCCAGGGGCTGATCCGATACCAGGCGCCGCCGTGGCGCAGCTCCATTTCTTTTTTTACATTCCATTGGAAATACTGAAACCGAATCTGCCGGTCTTCACCGATGGCGGCGTGGAGCTTATCGACATTGTAATAGATGCTTTCGTTCATGGTCTTGACCCGGCCGGAGATTAACACCTGGCGATGGAGCTTTTTTGCCTCATGCCGGCTGGCGAGAGTTTCCAGCTTAGCGATCAGTTCGCGGGATTTGCGCTCGGTGATAAATTTGGCGGACTGAACGGAATCCACTAAGAGCTTTAGCTCTGGCAGCTCGAATTCTCGGGAGGCAAGACGGTAGAGAACATTCCGGCCGGCCTGCTCGCTGACGATATCCATGCCGAAATGGCGCAGCTCCTCCAGGTCCAGATAGAGGGTCTTGCGGTCTTCGGCGACCTCATATTCACCCAGACGGCGGATCAGCTCCTGAGCAGACAGCCCATGCTCCTCATCGGTCTCAGCCATGAGAATCCGGGTCAAATATAATAATTTCAGCTTTTGGTTGCGTCCCTTTGCCATGGGAGGCCTCCTTACGGAATCAGATTGCTCATATAGGGTTTACGGCCGGAGAGAACATCGTCGTAGAAGCTCTGTTTCCAGTCAATATAGGAGATGCTGTCCTCCAGCTGGCGGATGTTCTCCTGAAGCTCCTGCTGTTTCCTGGCCAGCATCTCCTGGCGCTGCGGGATGGTAGATTCCCCCTGCAGGCACAAATCCAGATATTCCTTCATCTCCTGAATACTCATGCCGCACCGCTTCAGGCAAACCAGGTCCTTGATCCATTTCAGATTTCGCTCATCGAAAATACGGCGATTGTTCTTATCCCTTTTTACGTTGGGAATGAGCCCCTCATTGCAGTAAAATTTCAGAGTCTGGTAGGTCAGATCGGCCTCTCGGCAGACCTGCATCATTGTGTAAACCATATGTATTTCCTCTTTTCTTTGTTTGCTGCCGGCTGCATGGTCGGTGGCGGGTATTCACAGAAATTTCAAAAAAAATTCGTCGAAAACCTATTGACCGATTGCAACAACCGGATATTATAATCGATTCTATCAACCGGAAGATTTTATCGGATTATAACATGATTCACGAGAAGAGACAAGACAGGAAAGCAGAAAACATTAGGAAAAGAAAGAGAGGAGATTAAAAATGGTATTTTATTTTACCGGCACGGGAAACAGTCTTTATATCGCTGAAAAGATTGAAAAGAAACCGATAAGCATCCCTCAGATCATGCGGGGAACGGAGAGAGAATTTGCTGCGGACAGCATCGGAATTGTTTGTCCGATATATGGGCACGAGGTGCCGTCCATGGTCAGGGAATTTATGCGGGAGGTTTCCTTCCACACCGACTATTTCTATATGATCCTGACTTACGGCAATCGGCATGGGGGCGCGGCAGAGCTGGCAAAGCAGCTGTGCGAGACATGCGGAATCGATGTCAGCTATATCAATGTGGTGCTGATGGTGGATAATTGGCTTCCTGCTTTTGATATGAATGAACAGACGAAGCTGGACAAGAAAGTGGACGAACAGATGGCCGTAATACTGGAGGATCTGCAGAATCGCAGAAAAGCCATTTCTCCGGTTACCCAGGCAGACAGAGAGGCCCATCAGCAGTTCCTGGCCGGGATGAGCCAGATGCCGGCAGATGCCTGGCAGCACTTGATTCGGATGACGGATGCCTGCGTCGGATGCGGCATCTGCACCAAGGTATGTCCCTCCGATTCGATTCGGCTGGAGAATGGCAAGGCGGTACATATCCCCGGCAGATGTCAGACCTGCCTGGCCTGTGTTCATGCATGTCCCTATAAGGCGATCGGTCTGACGGTGCCGGAGAAAAATCCTCAGGCCCGTTATCGCAATGACCATATCTCCCTGGGAGACATTATAGCGGCCAACGGAAAAAACGGCGAAAGATAAGGAGGACGAAATGGAGAGACCCAGAACAATTATTCACATTCTGAGTGCGCTGGACGGCAGGATCGTCGGTCCCTTTATGAGGACGGAGGCCGTCCGCGCGGTGAGCGAGGAATACGGCAGAATTCGGACGGACTATCATGCCGATGCCTGGCTCTACGGCACAGTGACTACAAAGGAATTTACCGGGTATCGCCGGCCTGAACTGCCCGAGGGCAGCGGTGATATTCCGGCAGGCAGGGCTGAGGATTATGCTGCCCGCAAAGACGCTCCCCTGTATTATGTTTCCGTCGATGCCCTGGGGGAGATCGGCTGGGAGTCGGGCACTTACCGGAGAGCCGGCCGTCCCGACGCCCATGTGATTGAAGTACTGACCGGAAGGGCTCCGGCAGCTTATCTGTCCTATCTGCGGGAGCGCGGCATATCCTATATCCTGGCGGGAGAAGACGGCCTGGACTGCCGCACAGCCTCACGCAAGCTGTATCAGCTGTTTGGCATTCGTACCATGCTGATCTGCGGCGGAGGGACCGTCAACTGGACTTTCGTTCAGCAGGGAGCGGCCGATGAACTCAGCCTGGTTTTAGCCCCGGCAGCCGATGGAGAGCCGGAGTCAGCAACGGTATTTGAGCGTTCTCCTCTGCTGGAAAAGAGCAGTCCCGTACAGTTTAAACTGATGGATGTGGTGCGCCTGAAAGGAAATGGAATTCATCTGACCTATGCCATCCAGTCGAGAGAATCACAGAATGCAGCAGAATAAACAGGAACAGAAAAGCAAGAGAAGCTTGTGTTTATATGGGCTTATGGCGGCGCTTTTGCTGTCTTGCATGCTCATCGGCTGCGGGCGGCCCTCGCAGGAGGCGGCATCCGAAACTGTCCAGGAAACCGCGCCGGAGGCCATGGAGGAGACAACGCAGGCGGCCGTACAGGAGACGGCGGGGGAGACTGTGCAGGAGACGGCGATGCAGGAGACGATACGGGAAACCATGCAGGAGGCGCCGGAGGAAACTATGGCGGAAAATACGGAAATCCGTTACACCTATGAAATCCGGGAGCTGGAGGCTGTCCGGGACGGCAGGCAGATATACGGTGTGATCTATGTGCCCCAGGATGCGGGGGAAAAGCTGCCGGCGGTAATTTTTTCCCATGGCTTCGGGGGCAGCTACCGGGTGGGAATCCCTTACGCGGAGGAGCTGGCGGCGCGAGGTTATGTGGTCTGCTGCTTTGATTTCTGCGGCGGGAGCCCTGGCAGCCGCAGCGACGGTTCCACGCTGGAGATGTCGGTTTTCACGGAACAGGCGGATCTGGAAACGGTCATGTCCGCGGTGCGGGAGCTGGACTATGTGGACGAGGAGAATCTGTTTCTGATGGGCACCAGCCAGGGAGGGGCGGTTTCCGCCCTGGCCGGGGCGGCACAGCCGCAGGCAGTCCGCGGAATGATCCTTCTTTATCCGGCCTTTGTCCTGGCCGACAGGGCCAACGAACTGTTTTCTAGTGCGGAGGAGATTCCGGACACCTACTATTTTATGTGGATGGATGTGGGCCGGGCCTACTTTGAGCCGCTGATCGGCTATGATATCTATGAGGATATCGGCGCCTATGACCGGGACGTTCTGCTAATCCATGGGGATGCGGACAGCGTTGTCCCTCTCTCCTATTCGGAGAGGGCCCTGGAGGTCTACCCCTCGGCCCGGCTGGAGGTGATAAGCGGAGCCGGACATGGGTTTGGCGGCGAGGATTTTGCACGGGCCATGGATTATATACTGGAGTATCTGGAAACCAATCGGGTTTAAAGCCTTAAAACCTATTTATCAACCCTATAAAGAAA
>CALWGV010000008.1 GCA_944380185.1 uncultured Lachnospiraceae bacterium | reverse complement strand
GGGGTAAGAAGAAACTTGCTTACGAAATTCAGAAAATGAAAGAAGCCTTTTACTACTTCATCCAATTCGAAGGAAATTCTGATACGCCCAATGAGCTGGAGAGTCATGTCCGGATCATGGAGCAGGTGATCAGATATCTGTGCGTAAAGCAGGAAGCCTGATGCGCGCAAAGAAGGAGTAAGTATGAACAAAGTATTGCTGATGGGACGTTTGACGAGAGATCCTGAAGTGAGATATGGTCAGGGCGGCAATCAGACCGCTGTTGCCAGATTTTCTATTGCTGTGGACAGAAGATTTAAGCGTGAGGGAGAGCCCGATGCCGATTTCTTTAACTGCACAGCTTTTGGCAAGCAGGCAGAGTTTGTGGAGCGCTACCTGCACAAGGGAATCAAGATGGTGGTCATCGGCCGCATTCAGAACGATAATTACACTAACCGTGAGGGACAGATGGTCTACAGCGTACGTGTTATTGTCGATGAATTGGAGTTCGCCGAGAGCAAGAGTGCTTCCGTGGCTAACAGCGGGGACAATTTTGGCGGCGGCTTCGGCGGCGGCAGCAATTTTGGCGCCTCTGCATCCAGACCGGCTCCCGGCCCTGTGGGCGATGGCTTTATGAACATCCCCGACGGCGTGGAGGACGAGGATCTTCCGTTTAACTGATAGCAGCAGAACGAAATCCGAGAGTTTGGAAGAAGGAGGTAACAAACCATGGCTTTTAATAAAGAAGACAGAGAAGGCGCACCTATGAAGAGAAGAGGCGGCATCCGCAGAAGAAAGAAAGTCTGCGTGTTCTGCGGCGAGAAGAGTGCCCCGATCGATTACAAGGATGTAGCAAGACTGAAGAAGTATGTATCCGAGAGAGGCAAGATTCTGCCCAGAAGAATCACCGGCAACTGCGCCAAGCACCAGAGAGCTCTGACTGTGGCCGTAAAGCGCGCTCGTCACATCGCTCTGATGCCCTACACGATGGAGTAATCCTGCCGCGTAAATTTTATCGATTTAAACAGATTCCCCGTACCCTGGTGCGGGGAATTTTTGTATTCAGGTTTCTCCATCGGGTTTTAATCGGGGATGGACGGGAGCTGTTTTGTTGTGCTATACTGAATATATCGAAAAAGGGACCGGCCATGGATGGCGGTCCGGAAAGGCGGAAGAGATGAGCAGATTACAGGATATCAAGTTAGGTGTTTATGAAAAGGCGATTCCCCTTCAGTACAGCTGGCCGGAGAAATTCAGGGTGGCTAAGGAGGCCGGTTTTGACTACATCGAGCTGAGCATCGATGGCGTCCAGCCCCGGATTGAAAGGCTGAAATGGACCACGCAGGATCTGATCGAGATCCGCCATGCGGCGGAGGAGGCGGGAATGCAGTTTTACACCATGGCGCTGTCGGCTAATCGTTACTTTCCTCTGGGCGATGATCGGGACGAGGTGAGAGAGCAGGGCAAGGCCATTGTGCGGCGTGCCATCGAGATCGCCAGCTTTCTGGGGGCTAAGATTATTCAGCTGGCGCCTTACGATGTGAATGGCAGGGAGAGCAATGAGAAAACCATGCAGAACTTTCGCGATTCTCTGCGGGAACTGATCGACTATGCAGCACTGAATGGAGTGATTCTGACTATCGAGGTTATGGAGGATGTGCCCTTTATCACATCGGTGAAGGCGGCTAAGGGGATTATCGATGAGTTTGACTCTCCTTATCTGCAGATTTACACGGATACCGGCAATGTGGCTGCTACCGGCGCCGACCCGGCCCCGGATCTGAAAAACGGAGGCCGGCATGTGGTGGCTGTCCATGTGAAGGACGGCACGCTGGGCTGCTGCCGCAATGTGCCCTATGGCGAAGGCCTGGTGGATTTTGAACGCTGCTTCCAGGAATTGGTGGATATGAATTATCACGGCTTCTTTGTGTCGGAGATGTGGTGCGAGGAGGATGAGAGCTTTATTCCTTATCTGAAGACGGCGGCCGACTTTATCCGGGGCAAGATGAAGTTGGTGGACGCCAGAAACGGGCAGGAATAATGGTCATTATAATTACGATCATTAAAAATTCAAAATTATCATAAAAATATACATAATGAACATTAAAAGGCAAGATTTTGAAAAAGTCTTGCCTTTTTTCTTGACAGTTATGAAAAACAGACTTAGAATATAATCAGTAACGGAACGTAAAAGACCATTAAATGCAGATCAAAAAGGAGGTATTGATATGGCATTTATCCGAACTGTACTGGGCGATATCGATCCGTCCGAATTTGGAGTTTGTGATTCCCATGATCACATGATCCGTTCCGGCGGTCCTGAGGTGGTGGAGAGCAAGGATTTCCTGCTGGATGATGTAGAGGCCTCCCGCAAGGAGCTGGAGAGATGGGTTGAGGCCGGAGGCAAGTCCATGGTTTGTATGGATCCTATTGGCTGCGGGCGCAATGTTCCCAAGTTTTTAGAGCTGGCGGAGTCCATGCGGGGCAAGGTACATTTGATTGCCACCACTGGTTTTCAGAAGGGTGATTTTTATGATCACAAGGTTTCCTTCGTGGCTACCAATACGGCCGAGGAGGTGGCCGAGTGGTGTGCGCTGGAGGTTACTGAAGGTATGGATTTAAACAGCTATAACGGGCCTATTGTCAAGCGCTGCAAAGCCAAGGCGGGCGTTATCAAGGCCGGCACCGGATACTGCAATATCAGCGATTTTGATTACAAGCTGTTAAAGATTGCAGCCCTGACCCAGTTAAAAACCGGCGTGCCTATTTCTGTTCATACGCAGATGGGCAGTATGGCCTACGATGTGGCTATCGCGCTGCGCGATTACGGCGCGGATCTGAGCCACACGCTGATCTGCCATGTGCATAAGACGCCGGACCGTTTTTATCACAAGAAGATCATGGACACGGGAGCCTGCATTTGCTATGACGGTCCGGACCGTCCCAAGTATGTGCCGGATTCAGTCCATATCGACAATCTGAAATGGCTGGTGGAGCAGGGCTACCAGAAGCAGATCCTGCTCAGCATGGATGCGGGCAAGGCCAGCTACCAGTCCGGCTACTCGGAAAAAATCGGACGCAAAAACCTGGGCATCGCCTACCTTTTGAATCGGTTTGTCCCTGAGATGCAGGAGGCGGGTATTCCGCAGGATGCTATCGACGACATGCTGATTCACAATCCGGCTAGAGTTTTTTCCTTCATCGAGCATTGAGAGCGGTCCGGATTTGCGGCCTGAGAACAGATGGTATGGGAGCGGGAGGCGGCGTGAACGGCGTGTTTTTCGTTCCCAGCAAATAAAAATATTTATGGAGGTAACGTGAAATGAGCAGACCCTTATTGCAGATTGCACTGGACAACACCAGCCTGGAGGATGCCCTGAAATCGCTGAGAGGAGGGGTGGATGAGGCCATCGATATAATCGAGTGCGGCACCCTGCTGCTGTGTGCGGAGGGAGCCAGAGTGGTAAAGATTATGCGCACTCTGTATCCGGACAAAAAGCTGGTGGCGGATTTCAAGATTGCAGATGCCGGAAATGCTCTGGGCGGAATGATTCTGGACGGCGGTCCGGATTACACCACAGTTATCTGTGCGGCTCATCCCGGAACCATGAAGGCGGTGAAGGAGGAGGCCGACAAACGCGGCCGGGGCACCCAGGTACAGATCGAACTGTACGGACACTGGACTTTTGAGGATGTGGAGACCTGGAAGGCTATGGGCATCAAGCAGGTGATCCTGCATCACTCCAGAGACGCCAAGGGCGGCTGGACCGCCGAGGAGATTGCCCTGCTGAAGAAGCTGTGCGACGCGGGCATGGAAGTGACCGCTACAGGCGGTATCGGTTATGATGATCTGGAGCTGTTTAAAGGCCTTCCGCTGTTCTGCTTTATCTGCGGACGTTCCATCCGCAATGCAGCTGACCCTGCCGCAGAGGTGCGCCGCATGAAGGCTAAGATCAACGAGCTGTGGCCGGAATAAAGCGGGAATAAAGCTGTAATGAGTCAGTTTACGGATCAGTTTAAAGAGGCGATGCAAAGTGGGCAGGTCCTGCGGCAGGGAGCTTATCTGGAGAGGATCCGCCTGAGCGAGTACAGCGAGCTTCTGGAGGAAGGGATGAGAGCCGGACGGGAGCAGGGAAATACAGTGCAGCAGACCTATTGCGCCATGAACCTTCTGGCGCTGCTGGAATCGGCAGGCCGCGGCAGCCTGCCGGATGTGGTCCGGGACGAGGTGAAGATCAGCCAAGAGACCCACAGACAGGTGCTTGACCTGGTGGACCGACAGCAGAAGCACTATCGGATCTTTGCTAGACTCAATGCCCTGGTGAGCCTGCTACTGGCCGCCATTGTCTTTTGGCTGGTGGGCATCGTTCTGCAGTATGACACCTCTGTCGCTGTGGGAGCCGGCATCATTGTTTTTCTTCTGGATCTCTATGCCAACGGGAAGACTAATGAGCGGAGATGGAAGTCGAGGCAGGTGCGGTCTTTCCGGCGCCATGTGGATCCGAATCTGATTCGCCTGAATGAAATGTATATGCGAGAGGGAAAAGGGACTGTCAAACACTGACAGTCCTTTTTGCAAAAATTCTTCTGCCAAAGCTTATGATCTGCGGCTGTATGATCTCACAATGGAGAGCAGCGCCAGAGGTATAGAGGATATGCACATAAATTACAAAAAATGTAAAGGAAATCTCGCGTATTTCACAACAAAAGTTTACATGTCTTTTTCTTTTTCATAAATTTCGCCTAAAAATTTCAAAAAAATTATAAAAAAACCTTGCATAAAGTATAAAAATGGGCTATATTAAAAACATAATAAAATTAAAGGATGGAGGTGTTATCGTTCTATGCTTATGTACGACATTCATGGGCATATGGGGAAGACCAGCTCCGGCGATTCCAATGATGCCAAGTCGCTGATTGCGGACATGGACCGCTACGGCATTGCCAAGATTGGAATCAGCAGTCTCTCCGGAACAGTGAACCGGATCCAGAATGATCTGGTGTACGATGCACATCTGCAGTATCCGGACCGGATTTATCCCTACGCTTTTATTAATCCGAAGGCACCGGATGCCCATGATGAGATCGATCTGTGTCTCGGCGACAGGGGATACAAGGGGGTTAAGTTTCACGCATGGAAGCATGGCTACTATTCCGACAATACACCGCAGATCGATGATATTCTGACGCATATTGAGCGTTATGGGGTTCATGTGCAGACCCATGTGGGCACCAGTCCCCTGAGCACGCCTTTTGCCTGGATACGATATGCCAAGAAGCATCCGAAGCTGCGGTTTTTGTTTACCCATATGGGCTGCCGGGAGTTTGCCTACAGCGTGATTGAGGCAGTGCGGAACGTCCCCAACATCTGGCTGGAGACCTCGGTAATCTACGATGTGGATGTGTTGACCCGTGTGCGTGAGTGTGTGGGAGCAAAGCGGATCGTATTTGGCACGGACTGGCCCTACAAGTCGGTGGAGTGTGAGATCGAGAAGGTTTATCACATGGGCTTTACCGACGAGGAGCTGGAATATGTATTCCACAAAAATGCAGAAGGACTCTGGACGATAGAAGGAGGGACAGAATGAACATCAATGTATTTCGGATCGACGACAGGCTGATCCACGGCCAGATTATCACAAAATGGATTAAAGACGCCAATGCCAAGATGATCATGGTGGTGGACGATAAAGCAGCCGGGGACAAGACGCAGCAAATGATCCTGAAATTTGCCGTTCCTGCGGGGATCAAGCTGGAGATCCTTGATAAGGCGGCGGCGGTAAAAAGGGTGGCCGAGGACACCACTAACACCAATGTGCTTATGCTGGTGCGCAATCCCAAGGAGGCCAATGCCCTGGTGGAGATGGGACTTAAGGTGGACCGCATCATCATCGGCAATATCAGTAATTCCAAATCCGAGGTGGGCAGAACCAAGCTCCTGGATTATATCTATGTGGAGCCGGCGGATGTGGAGGCCATAAAGAGCCTGAACGATAAGGGGATTTTATTGGAGGTAAAGGCGGTTCCGGAGGAGAAGGCCAAAAATCCGATGGAGCTCATTGCCAAAAAATATTCTTAATAAACGAAAGAATAATGATAAGGAGGGGAATTTATGGGTTTGTTCATGCAGGCGTTGTTGACATCGATTATTGTCTGGGTGGGTTTCCTGGATAAGGCATTTTTGCACACATTTCTGTACCGTCCGATCGTGATTGGCCCGCTGGTGGGACTGGTATTTGGCGACCTGCCCATGGGTCTGCAGGTCGGTGTATCGGTGGAGCTTATGTTCTTAGCCATCATTTTCGTCGGCACGGCGATTCCGCCGGATGAGACTATAAGCGCGGGCCTGGCCACGGCACTGGCGTGTGCCACCGGCAGCGTGGAGGTGGGCATTGCGACGGCTCTTCCGATTTCCTTCGTTGGACAGATCTTCCGTCAGACGAGAAACTCCACCATCTATGAGGTGACCCAGAGACAGGTGGACAAGGCGGCGGCTAAGGCGGATCCCAAAGGAGTAATTTTGTGGACCTCGATTATTCCGTCCATCATCGAGTACATATTGTTTGGTCTGCCTACCTTCGTAGGCGTGTATTTTGGAGCCAGCTACGTGCAGGCATTTATCGATTTTATCCCGACCTGGCTGATCGATGGTATTTCGGCCGGCGGCGGCCTCTTGGGTGCAGTCGGTGTAGCCTTGCTTCTGGGCTCGGTAAAGGATAAGAGCTCCTGGCCTTATTTCCTGGTTGGCTTTATCTTTGCCTCCTATCTGGGCGTGAATATGATCGGCATCGCCCTGATTGCCGTGGTGTGCGTAGCAATGAATTTCTATGTGGATAAGAAAAAGGAGAGCGAGGCACAGACAGACGGCGAGGACTACGACATGGGAGGCGGCGACACTTCCTATCGTGTGATCACCAAGAAGGATTTGTGGAGAACTTTTAAATATGCTCTGGCCATCGAGAGCGGCAACAGCACGACGCGCCAGGAGGCGGACGGCATTCTGCAGGGTATGATTCCGGTTCTCGACAAGGTATATGAGGACAAGGAGCAGAGAGCCGAGGCCTACAAGCGTCACTGCGAGCTGTTCCTCACCGAGGGACGTATGGCTTCCATCTGTATCGGTATCTCCTGCGCCATGGAGGAGCGCAATGCCAAGGTGGGCGATATCGATGTGGATTCCATCAACTCCATCAAGGTAGCCCTGATGGGCCCTCTGGCCGGTGTGGGCGATTCCCTGATTCACGGTACTCTGCGTCCGATCATGGCAGGTCTGGCCTGCTCCATGGTGACGGCCAGCAATTATCAGAGCATGATGGGCCCGATCCTGTTCCTCGTCGTGATGACGGCTGTGGGCATGGCTGTGCGTTATTTCGGTATTTTCAAAGGCTATGAAGGCGGTCTGGCTCTGGTGGCCAACCTGCAGCAGGGCGGCATGCTTGACCGTCTGACTAAATATGCAGGTATAGCGGCGTTTACTGTCTGCGGCGGCTTTATCTCTTCTCTGGTATATGTGACGCTGAATATTTCTTACATACAGGGGGAGACCACCATTTCCCTGCAGGAAACCCTGGACGGCCTGATGCCGAACCTGATTCCTCTGCTTTACACCCTGTTAATGTACTGGCTGATCGACAAGAAGAAGGTCAATATCATCCTGCTTATGTTCTTGACGATCCTGCTGGGCATCCTGGGTGTGGGCGTCGGTATTCTGTAATGAATCGGAGGTTAGCTTATGATCATTGATTTTCATGCACATCTTGACCGGGATCCGGTCACGAAGGTGTATGATGTGGATGGACTTTTAAGGGATATGGAGGAAAACCATATCGACATGCGGGTGGTATCCACCTTTTACGGAGCGTCGATGTCGGCGGCCAATGATAAAATCACAGAGCTGGTGAGGCAGTATCCGGACAAGATCATCGGCTGTGCCGTGATCAATCCCAAACTGGACGATGCGGTGGAGGAAGCTGCTAGAGTAGCCAAAATGCCGGAGATACGGATGATCGAATTCAATTCTCTGGAACACGGCTACCGGCCGGAAAAATTTGCCTACAACATCGATCCGATTCTGGAGATCTGCCGGGAGCATGGATTGATTGTAAAAGTGTTCACTGGCCAGGGCTTCTATACCATGCCGGAGCAATGGGTATTTTACTCCCATCGCTTCCCGGAGGTCACCTTTGTGATCGAGCACATGGGAGGAACGGACTATACCTACGGGACGGTGGAGCTGCTTAAAGAGGAGGGGATCGGCACCCTGATGTTAGAGACCTCCTACGAGAGTGAAGTGCCGGCTCTCAACAAGGTGTTCCGCAATCTGCCGGACGATCTGTTTTTATACGGTTCCAACTACCCGGCCAATTTTACCAAGCTTTCCATCATGAAGTTTGATTCGCTGGGGCTGTCTGAGGAGCTGAAGGAGAAGATGTTCTACAAGAATGCAGCCAAGCTTTTGAAGCTTGATGTGCCGGAGGTGAAGGATGGAAATGAATAGCGAAAAGGTTCGTGCAATGCTTCCGGCCTGCAGCCTTCAGGACTTTGACGATATTGTCACCGGGCGCTCTCTGGGGGCCAGCAACCACATCAAGATGATCTCCAATATGTATGTGGCCATTGCGGAAAACCAGGAAGAGAAGACGGCTCGGGCATCTATCGAGGCAGTGGGAACGTTTTTCAAGGAAACCAGGGGAAAATCCAGTTATGCCATCGTGGTGGCGCTGAAGGATATTGAGGGAAAGATTGGCGCGCAGGATCCGGCTGCACAGGATCCTGCTGCGGACAAATCCCGTACCTATGCGGATGCTGTCCGGGCTGCCAGAGAGGCTTACTTCCGGGAGGCAGACGAGCATATGGACAAGATCCTGCTCTATGCGGACCGGCTGATGAAGGACGCAGGAGCGGTGATGTCCTTCGACTACTCCAGCACGGTGGAGAAGGCGATTATCCATGCCAGCCATAAGCTGGATGTGTATATCCCGGAGAGCCGTGTGATAAATGGCGGATATCCCTTTGTAAAAGGGATTGTGGGAGCCGGGCATCGGGTACATTTTGTGGCCGATGCGGCCATGCTCACCGTCTTAGACAAGATCGATATGGTCTTTATCGGGGCGGAGACCTTTTATCCGGACGGCACAGCCTTCAACACGGTGGGCTCGGATATTCTGGCTGAGCTGTGCCGGACCCATCATGTGCCTTACTATGTGCTGACGCCTCTTCTCAAAGGGGATATCCGGGCACTGTACGGCATCTACAAGGAGACCCTGACCAAGGATCTGCGGGAGACGATGGCGGCTGCCTGGCCGGAGGACCTGCGGGCGCAGGTGGATTTTAATTCGGTGGAATTGGTGGGTGTTGCACCGGAGTTTATCACCGGCTATGTGACGGAGAAGGGAATACTGAAGACGGGCGATCTGCTCCGCTTTATCTATGAGGAGGACCAAAATGCTTGATAAAAAGAAATTTCCTCTTGCGCTGGTGATGATCCAGCCCCCTGCCATGCCCGGCAGCTATTTGAACCGGGGCGAGTCTTTTGCCTCTATCACGGAATATGTGATGGGTGAGGCGCAGATGATCGTGGATATGGGGTTTGACGGCTTTATTCTGCAAAACATGCACGACGGCCCCATTGCGCAGCATGCCAGAACGGAGACCGTGGCCTACATGACGGCCCTGGCCTGCCGGATCAAGGAGGCATTCCCGGACAAGGTGCTGGGTATTCTGGTCAACTGGGACGGAGTATCCTCTCTGGCGGTGGCAGCCGCTTCCGACGCGGATTTTGTGCGGGTGGAGCATCTCTACACCGGCGTCAGCATCGACCTGGGCGGAATGATGTACGGACAGTGCATGGAGATACTGGATTTCAAGAAGCGCCTGGGAACCGATATTCCGGTCTATGCGGATGTGCAGGAGGTCAATGCCAATTATCTCTGCCCCAGCCCCAAGCCGGCTGCCGCCAAGACCACGGTGACCCGCGCTCATGCTGACGGCCTGTTTATGAGCGGCAGGAATACAGAGGAAAGCCTGGAGTTGATCAAAGAAACGAGAAAGCTTCTGCCCGACGCTCCCATCTTCCTGGGCGGCGGAGCTACCGGAGACAATATCTATGAATTGCTCAAATACTATGACGGCGTCTCGGTGGCCACCTGGGTTAAAAACGGCGATATGCGCAACCCCATCGACCCGGAGAGGGCGAAACGTTTTCTCGACGAGTGCAAGAAGGCCCAGAGATGGCGTGAGGAGCACGCCGGGGAGATGAAAGAATGATCGGTGTGATTTTATGTACCCATTCGGTCTTTGCCGATGGGCTTAAAGAAGCGATTCAGATGATCGCCGGCAAACAGGATAACTTTGACAGTATCTGCTTCTTAAATGGCGACGATCCCGAAGAACTGTCGGAGAGAATCCAGGAGGCCGCGCAAAGATATCGCGACGCAGGCATTCCCTTTTTCATCGCGGTGGATCTGTATGCAGCCACTCCTTTTAACGCCACCCTGCGCGTGGCGCTGGAGGACAACATCACCGTGATGACGGGGGTCAATATGCCCTTCCTGCTGGAGGTGCTGACCAGCCGCGACAGCTTCGACGGCGGCGACCTGAAGGCATTCCTGGAGGAGGCGCTGGAGAGCGCCAAGGCAAGCATGCAGGTAATCGCTCCGCAGGAACTGCTGGGAGAGTGAGTCCCTGAGCGGACACAAAAGCATAGGAACATGAAACATAGAAACACAATATAAAACCAACGGCATGAAAACAGTGATAAACACAGATTTTCATGCCGTTGGTTTTTGGCAGTTCAAAATATTAAGAAAACCTTTGGCAGAATGAGAAAGCTGCCGGTGCTTATGCCAGAGTACACACTGCTGACTGTCGGCCATAGGAAAATCTAAAATCTTGCTGGTCATGTCAGCGCCAGGAGCGTAGAAAGAAGCGCTTTGCGGCACAAGAGCAATACCGATGCCGCTTACTGCCCAAAGCACAGAATTGCGCACATTGCTGATACTGACACAGAAGGGTGAAAAACCGTACTTATTGCATTCTTCTTCTACTATACGAATATATCTCCGGTGATAAATGAGCGGGCGGTCTTCTAATTCTTTAACCGATATGCGGAGACGGTCCGGACACCAGTCCATTTCTTTGCGCAGGAGTGCGATCATTGGTTCCGGTTGATTTAGATAACTGCAATGAAAGCTTTCCCCGACAACAGGGGTCCGCGTAATGGCAATTTCGATGGTGCCGGTATTAAGCCATCCGAGCAACTCGGAGGTGTTTCCTTCATGAATATCGAAGCGAATATAAGGGTTTTTTTGATGATAAGTTTTTAGACGGGGATCAAGGATGATTGTGCTGGTAGTTGATATAGTGCCCAGATGCAAAACCTCGGTACCGCTGGCCGCCAACATTTTTACCTCAGAGAGAGTAGCATCTGTCATGGAGAGGATATTTCTGGCACGATTATAAAGTAGGCGGCCTGCATCAGTAGGGGTAACTTGCCGTGGACCGCGTTCCAGAAGTTTTGTACCGAGTTCTTCCTCCAATAGACGAATTTGTGTGCTTAAGGGAGGTTGAGAAAGATGAAGCCGAACAGCGGCTTTGGTAATAGTCCCCTCTTCAATCACGGTGATAAAATATTCTAATTGTCTTAAATCCATATTATTTCTCCCCTCTGTGTCTTTTCTTTTACTATATCGTTTATTCCTTCAAAAATCAAGAACAAGAAGTAAATAAAAGGAAATAACATATATATAAAAAATGTATAGCAATATTATTTTGATATTTTTAAAAATATTAAAAAAATGTTAGACTTTATATGCAGGGAACAGTGAATGATAAAGAGGTGCGCAGTGAAAAAATATACAGAAATTTTTTCTTCTTTTTTTAAAATTGGAGCTTTGACCTTTGGCGGCGGTTATGCCATGCTCCCTATGCTGGAAAAGGAAGCAGTGGAGAAAAGACAGTGGATCAATAACGAAGAACTCTTGGATTATTATGCTATAGCGCAATGTACACCGGGAATTATTGCCAGCAATACAGCTGCTTTGATTGGTTATCAAATAAAAGGAGCAACAGGAGCCATAATTGCGGCTTTAGGTGTAATAACTCCATCTTACATTATCATAACGATTATTGCAGCATGTTTATCTGAATTTATGGATATAGATTGGGTACAGCATGGCATGTCTGGTGTACAGGCATGTGTTGCGGCATTGATTTTGACTTCAATTATTAAATTGTGGAAAAACAGTATTGCAGACCGATTTACTCTTGTGATTTTTGTATTGTCAGTCCTAGCGGTGGTGATAAGCGATATTTCGCCGGCTTTCATCGTAATCGTTATGGCATTGTCGGGAATAATCAGAGAAAAAATAGGGAGAGGTAAGAAGGAATGATTTATTTAAGACTCGCAGCCGAGTTCTTGAAGATAGGGCTTTTTGCCATTGGAGGCGGACTGGCATCTATTCCGTTTTTATATGATATGGCAGAACAGACAGGATGGTTTACCGGCAGCGATATCATCAATATGATTGCTATATCCGAGTCTACGCCGGGGCCTTTGGGAATCAATATGGCTACTTATGTGGGATATACGGTGGGCGGACCAGTGGGAGGTGTGATTGCTACATTATGTACAGTGATTCCTTCCTTGATTACCATCATAGCAATTGCAGGAGTATTAAATCGTTATTCTCAAAATGGCTGGGTAAAAGCGGCTTTTACCGGTATTCGCCCTGCAGTCACCGCTTTAATTGTCTCCGCCTTTTTGGAGGTGGCTCAGGTAGCTTTTATTGGTGATGGGGGAAAAAGTAGCTGGATGTTTACGGCGATAGAATGGAAGGGGGTAGTGCTTTTTGGAATAATGTTTTTCTTAATACGTCATTTGAAAAAGCATCCCATCGTTTACTTGGCGGCATCTGCAGTTATAGGTGTACTGTTTAGCATGTAGCATTAAAAAGTATAGAAAACCGGGGAGGTGGACGTTGCAAGTAGGGAGAATAGTAAATGTCAATAATATTGGGGGCAGAAATTATAGGAGGAAAAGGTATGGATGTTTTGATGCAAGCATGGAATTTTTTTAATGACAACATTTTTGGGAAACCAGCATTTTTTGTAGGAATCTTAGTTTTTATTGGTTATGTCCTTCTCAAAAAACCGGTGTATGAGGCCTTTGCCGGTTTTATAAAGGCGACGGTGGGATATATGATCCTAAACGTGGGTTC
>CALWGV010000007.1 GCA_944380185.1 uncultured Lachnospiraceae bacterium | reverse complement strand
AGCTTTTGCAGATATCTGTCATTTGCAGCAGAACGTCCTGCTTCATCTGCAATCCTCCTTTCTCACGTTTACAATTTGAAATTGAGGACAGGAGCCACCGCCCAGGGCGGCAGCTCCTGCATTAAGTTGCGTCATTTGGTTATCCGTGCGTAAGTCTCGCTCAGCCGGTGTAAGCGGAGTAAGCAACATACAGCTTATTCGGGATGCTCTCGGCTACGGAGTACAGATCAGCGTTGCTCTCAGCAACGGCGGCGACAGCGTCGTCCATCGTAGCGCCGGAAGCGACATTCTGTACCATGCCAAGCAGGGCATCTGCCATACCGGTGGCGGACTGCTCAACGGTACCGGTCATATAGCCGTCAGCGATCAGAGCCTTGGCAGAATCGGTAGCATCCACGCCGAACACGGGGATCGTGGTGGTGCCTTCGCCGTTGTTGTAGCCGGCCTGCTGCAGAGCGGAGATAGCGCCCTCAGCCATGTTGTCGTTGTTGCAGATGATCAGCTCGATCATATTGCCGTTGGCCTCGTTGTACTGAGACAGGTTGGTCTGCATGTACTCGTTGGCAGCGGCTGCGGACCAGTTGCCGCCCTGATCGGCCTGATATCCGTCGGTGTTATTGGCATCGAAGTATACCAGAGCGGGATCGTCAGCGGAGCCATGTCCGTTCTCAGACAGAACAGTCAGAGCGTCCTCCACGCTGTACTGGGTGCGGTAGATAGCCTCTACGTTGCCTACCTGGCCCATGAACATAGCGTAGCTGATCTTGCCGTCGCCGTTTAAGTCAACGGTATCGTAATTCTCCACCAGATAATCGCCGATCATCTGGCCCTGAAGGTGTCCGGCCTCGGGAGCGTCGGTTCCCACGAAAGCTACGGTGTCGTAAGCATTCAGAACAGCACCCTCATTGTCGGTACCCTCAACAGCGCGGTTGAAGAAGATAACCTGAGCGCCTGCATCAGCGGCCTGCTCGATAATCAGGCTGGCTGCATCGGTGGAAGCGGTATCTACCAGGTTGACTAACAGGATGTTGTAGCCATCGGCCAGAGCGGTGGTAATGCTCTCGTTCTGTGTGGCCTGGCTGCTGTTGGCATCAAAGTTCTGATAGTCGATGCCGGCTCCGCCCAGAGCCTCATCCAGAGCAGCGCGGACGCTGGAGATGAAGGCATCGGAGAAAGCATAGTAGAATACGCCAACCTTAGCGGTAGTGGCAGTAGGTGTAGTAGCTTCGGTCTCCCCGGCTTCGGCACCGCCGGCCTCGGTAGCGGCCGTGGTAGGAGCCTCGGTGGTATCGGTACCGCTGCTGCATGCAGCCAGAGCAAATACCATCACACAGGCCATAAGCAGAGCCAGGATCTTTTTGATTTTCATTGTAGGTATCCTCCTTTTTTATTAGTGGAATCAGGATTGTTCCAGTGACCCTATTATACAGCATGTCTTGGGTAAAATGCAATACAAATTTATGTGAAATATTTGTTTTCTTATATATTTTGCCGGGAGCATGCAGACTTTGGGAAAAAATGGACAGGCAAAATGACGCAAAAACGCGAAACATGCGGAATGCAGGAGATTTTTCGATTTTCCATGCAAAGAGGCAATGGAAAAGAAGACAGCCCGCAAATAATGCAGAGGTTTAAAAACGTCTGCATTATTTGCGGGCTGTCTTCTCTGAGCGTCAGATAAACATATAGCGGTCTTCGGCGAAACCGGGCCGCCGTCCCTCACTGCTCCTGGGCCGTCGTCCCTTCCGCTTCATCCGAGGATATGGCACGGATATTGTCACTGCCAGCATCGGCAGCGCCGTCCGCGCCGGAGTTCGTGTCAGAGTCCGTATCGGAGTCTGTGCCGGAAGGCGAGACTGCAGCCGGATGATCCAGATGAGTCATTCGCCAGATCAAATAGATTAACAATATGATGCCGCCGCCCAGCACCGCTATGCCCAGGACCAGATAAAGGGCAGAGGGGGCGCCTGGACCGCCGGTCACCGCATTTTTGATCAGCTTAAATAACTGATAACCCACATAAAACAGGGCAATCAGATAAATGGAGGCATGTGCATTAGGGCTGAATTCCCGCTTCGGTTTTTTGCGCGACATTGACAAAATCTCCTTTACTACTCTGCAGAAACAATAAAGTCATTGTAGCACAAACCCATGGAAGTGTCCACTGTTTGGAGAAATGAAGAAAAACGCCAGCCGTGATTCTGCTTTTATTCTGCCCTCCTGTGAGAGGCCAGATAACGGATCGCCAGCTCATGGTCGGACAGAGTGACAGCGCGGGCTCCGCAGCGGAGACAGCGGTCAATGTGTTCCGGTGTGCGGATCAGGCCGCCGCAGAGCAGGGAGATATCCGGGGCGGGAGTACCATCTCGGCCGGGTCCCGTCAGGCCGTCCAGAAGTTCGGGGATTACGTCACAGGCCAGGGCCGGCAGCAGCTCCACATAATCCGGGTGCAGATGCCGGATCAGAGAGATGCCCTTGGACAGGGACTGGCCGTCGATGAGAAAAAGACGCAGAACGGCAGCCCGGCGGCTGCGCCTGGCTGTCTCGAGAACTCTGGGTTTGGTGGAGATGACACCGTCAGCCTGGAGCTGCTGGCAGATGTATTCGCAGCCGTATTCGTCGGCAGCCAGCCCATGGATCAGATCCGCATGGAGAAAAACCGTTTTGCCTGCGCTGTGGGCAGCTCGTATCATATTCGGCAGAAGGCGAATGTGCAGGTTCATCAGGATACAGACCTCCAGGGGTCCCTGCAGGAATTTTTCGAATTCTTTCATCTGTGAGACGGCCAGCAGCACCGGCTGAGAAAAGGTTTTCATTGAGCAGGCTCCTTTAGGGGCATGGTGCGGGACGCTACGATATCCGCATCCAGGCCGCATACGTTTTGGATTATTATATCATGAATCTGTACAGGTGCACAGACATGAGCCTGATGAATTTCCTCCATCACATCGAAAATCCGTTCCCGGGGAATCGGGGCTGAGGTGATTACCGGCAGACGGGGGTAAATGCCGCCGTCGATGGTCACGGTTCCGGTCACCATGCGTGTGGGAGCGGTGAGCTCCTCTCTGGCATAGCGTTCTCCGCGGGGGCAGGTGTTGCCGGAGACAGAGAGCACGCGGCAGGTGCCGTCTGCGGTATTTTCTGTCTGAGCGCTCAGATGGCAGCCCATAGGGCAGACGATGCAGATGAGCTCCCGCGTTTTTGCCGCATTATCTGTATTTATCTGATCTGTGATTTTTGCATCCATAAACAGACCTCCTGCTATTTGGCCGTATCCGGGGAGGCACAAACAGACTGCGGGAGTATGCGCAGACGCAGACTCTCCCGGACACCTTCGATTTCGGTTTTCTTCAGGGTTATTTTCTCCATCTCCGCCGGCAGCATGACGGGACGGCGGACAGATTTTATGAGTTTGCCGTCCTTTTCTACGGCCAGGAGCACATTTCGCTGCGGTGCAAGGACGCGGCAGGAGAGGGTTAGGGTGTCCGGAAGCGCATCGGGGTGGATGCGCTGGGGCAGGACATAGCTCAGTCCTTCGCCTGCCGTGACGGGAACGGATGCTCTCTGCGGGAGCCCGGCGGTCAGATAGTGGGCGGCTGATTCTCCGGCCATATAGCCCTCGGCAGTGACGAAATCCACCAGGTCATGGACGTGGAGGACATTGCCGCAGGCGAAAACGCCGGGGACGGTGGTCTGCAGAAACTGATCCACCACGGGTCCGCGGGTCCTGGGGTGCAGTTCGATGCCGGCCTCCTCGCTGAGGGTGTTTTCCGGCAGCAGTCCCACCGAAAGCAGCAGAGTGTCCACGTCAAAGGCTTTTTCCGTGCCGGCGATGGGACGGCGATTATCATCGACCTCAGATATGGTGATGGAGCTCACCCGGTGATGTCCGCGGATATCGGTGACGGTGTGGGACAGATACAGGGGAATATGGAAATCCTCCAGGCACTGCTTCAGGTTGCGGGACAGACCGTTGGAGTAGGGCATCAGCTCAGCTACGCCCAGAACCTGCGCTCCCTCCAGGGTCATCCGTCTGGCCATGATCAGGCCGATATCTCCGCTGCCCAGAATGAAGACGCGCCGGCCGGGAAGAAAACCGTCCAGATTGACGTAGCGTTGGGCGGCTCCGGCCGTCCAGATGCCTGCCGGGCGGGTTCCGGGGATGCCGATGGCTCCTCTGGGCCGTTCGCGGCATCCCATGGCCAGGACGACGCAGCGGGCGTCAAGGGTGACAAAACCAGAGCGAGGGCTGGTGTAGATGATCTTCCGTTCTGAGTCCATATGGAGGACCAGGGCGTCGGTCTCCACCTCGATGCCCAGATCGCGGATCTGATCGGAAAAGCGTTCGGCGTAGGAGGGGCCGGACAGTTCCTCGCCGAAGGTATGCAGGCCGAAGCCGTTGTGGATGCACTGCAGCAGGATTCCGCCGGTCTCAGAGCCTCTCTCCAAAATAAGGATATCCTGTATTCCTTTTTTGCGGGCGGCTATGGCGGCGGCCATTCCGGCGCTGCCGCCTCCGATGATGACAAGGTCACGTTTTTTCACCGATTGTCCCTCCTTTCTCCGGGGATATCTTTTTGCACGTTATCCTGCATATAGAAGAGCTCCTCCATGGTGACATCTGTCTCGCGGCACAAAATCTCTGCCACCAGAGGCTCGCAGAACCCGCCCTGGCAGCGGCCCATACCGGGTCTGCAGCGCTTTTTGACGCCCTTTATGGTTCTGGCGCCCACAGGCCTGTGTATGGCCTCCAGTATCTCGCCTTCCGTGATATGTTCGCAGCGGCAGACCATATGGCCGTAGACTGGATTTTTGCGGATCCATTCATTTTTTTGGGCGGGACTGAGCTGGTGGAAAGGAGTGGGGGGCTGACGCTTTGTATATTCTTTTTTCGGCCGCAGATCAATCCGGGAGCCGATCAGCTCCTCCGTAATATAGTGTGAGATGGCCGGAGCCGCCGTCAGCCCGGGCGACTCGATGGCGGCCGCGAGGAAGAGTCCAGGGACATCCCGCGCTTCCTCCACGATGAAATCGTGGGTGCTGCCGCTGGGGCGCAGGCCGGCAAAGCTGCGGATAACCTTGTGAAAGGGGATGTCCCGGACGGTCTTGCTGATCTGCTGCTGCACATAGTCCAGGCCCCACGGGGTGGTGCCCACATCCTCCTTGTCCTCGATGGGATCGGAGCTGGGACCGATCAGGAGATTGCCGTGAATGGTGGGCACTGCCAGCACACCCTTGCCCTTGGCGGAGGGAACGGGGTAGATGACGCGGCTCACCAGAGGATGTTCTTCCCGGTCGATGACATAGTATTCACCTCTCTTGGGCGTGATGGCAAAGGGGACGTCACTTGCCGCCATGGCGTAGATCCGATCGGCGTATACGCCGGCGGCATCGACGACAAAGCGGCTGCGCAGCATCCTCTGCCTGCCGTCTCCGGTCTGTGCCGTGACGAGAAAACCGTTCTGCTCCTTCTGGATGGCGGTGACCGTGTGGCTGAGAAGAAGTTCGGTTTGATTGAGCACGGCTTCCTCTGCCAGAGCGATGGCGATCTCCCAGGGGGTGATGATGGCGGTGGTGGGCAGATCCAGCACACGCCGCACGCCGTCGGCCAGGTGAGGCTCATCCTGCAGAGCTTCACTGCGGCTGAGTATTCTGGAGGGAATAGCCCGCTTCTGCGCCCGTGCAAAGAGCTGATCCAGAACAGCATCTTCTTCGTCGGAGGCTGAAGCCACGAAAGCTCCGCAGCGCCGGAAGACCGTTCCCAGCTGGCGGCAGATTTCTTCGTACATCCGGCTGCCTTCCAGGTTAAACCGCGCTTTCAGTGTGCCGGGTTCGGGGTCATGACCGGAATGAACGATGGCGCTGTTGGCCATGGTGGCTCCGCAGGCGATGTCGTCCTCCCGGTCCAGGAGAGCTACCTTGAGCTCATAGCGGGACAGGTCTCTGGCTATAAAGGTGCCGCATATGCCTGCGCCGATGATCAGTATGTCGTACATGAAAATCCTCCTCTCACGAAAAAAAGAGCAGCAAAAAAGAAAGTGTCCTTTCATACCGCTGCTCTTGTCTCTCTCGGTTTGGCCGCGCCTAGGGCGGCCGCTATCAACTTGTGTGGAGGTCAAAATCGAAAAGATTCCGGCTTTGCCATCCTTTTTTACTATAGCACGGAATGTCGAAGGGGTCAATGGATGAAAGAGAAGGAAAGGCAGATAAAATTACAATAAAATTCTATTGATCTGATATTTTTATTCCGCTACACTGTATTTGATGAAACGAAAAGTCAAAAGAGAAGAGAGAGGAAGATCAGATGAAAATTATAGCTCATATACACAGCGACTTTCCGGAGAAATTCGGCATTCCCCGGCAGAGCGGGCTGGTAGAGACTCTGACGGCTCAGGTGACTTTTGAACCGGAGTACCGCAATCCGGCGGCGGTGAAAGGGCTGGAGGGCTATTCCCATATCTGGCTGCTGTGGCAGTTTTCTGAGGCGATGAGAGCCAGCTGGTCGCCTACGGTGCATCCGCCCAGACTGGGCGGCAACCGTCACATGGGAGTCTTTGCCACCCGCTCGCCATTCCGGCCGAATCCCATCGGCCTTTCATCGGTCAGACTGAGAAAAATTGAAATGAGCCATGGGCTGGGACCAGTGCTCTGTGTGGAGGGGGCGGATCTGATGGATGGCACTCCCATTTATGATATCAAGCCCTATCTGCCCTATACGGACAGTCATCCCGATGCAGTGGGAGGCTTTGCCGATGATTTTGTGGATTACAGGCTGGAGGTATCCTTCCCTCGGGAGCTTTTGGCGCTGATCCCGGAGGAAAAGCGGGAGGCCCTGATGGGGATATTGTCGCAGGATCCCCGTCCTTCCTATCAAAATGACCCGGAGCGGATATACGGTGTGGCCTTTGGCCATCAGAATATCCGATTTCGGGTGCGAGACGGGGTGCTAACGGTGGTGCAGGTGGAAGAGTACAGAGGGCCTGTCGCTTGACCGGTTTATCGGCTGACGATGCTGTTTCCGTCGAAGATCAGAATGCCAAAGCCGCAGCCGGTGACATTGCCGCCGCACAGCCAGCGCTTAAAGGCGCGCTGCATGGAAGTGCGTTCCGGCAGCCGGTCGGGCGGCAGCTGACAGTCAGCGCCGAAGATACGCCAGCTGTTGGAAAAGGCAGGATCTGGTTCTGCGCGCAGCAGATCAAAATCGTCCATAAAATCTACCACGCGGGAGGATGGAGGAAGGATCTGGCGGTTCTGGGGATACAGCAGCCAGGAGTGACATGTGCAGATGAGCGGCCTGTCCTGGAGCTCCTTCTGGAAGAAGTCCCAGGCGCGGCGATAAGAATCCAGGCGGGATGCTGCGTCGAAGGGCTCTCCGCTGGAGGGAATATGGATGCTTTTTACCGGGTCGCCTTTCCTCACGGTGACGCCGCGGCACATATAGGGCTCATCCCACGGATAGACAGCGTTTTCGTATTCCAGCCGCCCCAGCTTTACAATACTGCAGGAGTAGAATATAGGATACCAGGAGGAGACAAAGTTTCCCCAGACGCCGTACATGGCCCGGCACTCATCTGCTTTGTAGCGCAGATCGGTGAAAGTATCCCAGAAGACATCGTCGGCGATGCTTTTTTGTGCATATGCCTGTCTGGCGGGAATGGCCGCTTCAATCAGAAAAAGCAGCCAGAGGGTGTAGGGATGGATGCCGCTTCTGTCTGCGGCAGCTTCAATGAAGGGCTTTACCAGCTCAATCTTCAGTCCGTTTTCATAGAAAGCCTCCACGGTTTTCTTGAGACTTGACTGCGGACTGTACGGGCAGACAACCCCTGACAGGCGGCGCGCGCTGTCCATAAGCGCTTTCCCGGCCTCGGCGGAAAAGCCGGTTCTGTCCAGAAAATAACGCAGAAAATCCAGGTTCATGTTCAACACTCCTCTTGCGGCTTTCGGCAGCCGGTATGGGTCAATGGGTTTCGTCATTTCATTTTACGAAGGAAAAAGAGAGGTTGTCAATACATAGCTGGAGAAGACAGAGGCAGGAACGGCAAAGGATTGCAAATGAATTTGCGGCATAATATAATATGCTCATAAGTGAGACAGATCAGACAGGGAGGGACCGATGGAACAATCAAATCGGGAGGAATCGGATAGAGAAATAAACACAGCGGCAGGCGCGGAGAAGGGCGGCGGAAACAGGATAAGCCGAGACGATATTTTCGTGCGGACGAGAGCTATGTTCGGCGACGAAGCCATGGAGAGACTGTACAAAGCTTCGGTGGCAGTCTTTGGGATCGGAGGCGTAGGCGGACACGCGGTGGAGGCGCTGGCCCGGGCCGGCATAGGCAGACTGGCCCTCTTTGACAGCGATGCGGTGGCTCTGTCCAATCTGAACCGCCAGCTGGCGGCTACGTTAGACAGTCTTGGCCGATATAAGACAGACGTGATGCGGGAACGCATACTTTCGATCAACCCGGAGGCCCGGGTGGAGACCTATCACTGTTTTTATCTGCCGGAGAATGCGGATCAGTATGATCTGGCCCCATATGATTACATCGTGGACGCCGTGGATACGGTGGCGGCCAAGGTGGAGCTCATTGTCCGTGCAAAGCGGTCGGGGGTGCCGGTGATCAGCTGTATGGGAGCAGGAAACAAGCTGGATCCCACCCGGTTTCGGGTGGCGGATATCTATGAGACCAGTGTCTGCCCGCTGGCCCGGGTGATGCGCAGGGAGCTGAAAGCCAAAGGAATAAAGAGCTGCAAGGTGGTCTATTCCACGGAGCCGCCCATCCGGCCAAGCTTTTCGCCGGCGGATGGATCCCGGCCGGATGGCGTCCGCAGAGATGTGCCGGGGAGCAATTCCTTTGTGCCGGCCGCGGCGGGTCTTATCCTGGCGGGAGCGGTGATCCGGGATATAGCCGGGGTATAAAAGGATAAATAAGCAAAGACCGGCAGTAGGGATCATAGGCCGGCGGAGAGGAGCATGAGAAGATGAATAAGGATTTAGTGAGAGATTTTAATGAGCAGATCAACCAGGAGTTTTACTCAGCCTACCTGTATCTGAAGATTTCGGCATACTATATGGAAAAGGGCCTTTCCGGCTTTGCCTCCTGGTTTCTGGCCCAGGCCAGAGAGGAGGAAGGACACGGGGTGAAGCTTCTCTCCTATCTGGTAAGCAGCGGGAGAAAGGCAGGGTTCGGGGAAATTGCGGCGCCGGCGATAGAGTTTGACTCGCTGGAGGCTCCTCTGCAGGCAACGCTGGAGCATGAGATTGCCGTGACGGCGCGGATCAACAACCTCTATGACTTTGCCTTTACCTATAAAGATTTTCAGACGGCGGACTTTCTGACCTGGTTTGTCCGTGAGCAGCGGGAAGAGCTGGAGACGGCCTCCGGCCTGGTGCAGAAGATGAAGCTGTACGGCACAGACGGCCAGGGGCTCTATCAGCTGGACCGGGAGCTGGCGCAGCGCAAATAGACGGCTGATGCAGCGCAAAGCCGCAAAAAAGCCAAAAAACAATGGAAAAGGTTACCTGCGGATGAAGCCGGTCTGTCCTTATGGATTGAGAGGGGGCTCATCCGGGGCTTTTTCTTCTGCGGCCGCAGCACTTTCTTTGACAGGTCCGGCGGCGGGATCGCTGATGACATAGGGGATAAAGCGGCGGGCGAACCAGCCTTTCCCTCTATTTTTAATATAGAAGAAACCGACAACAGAAAAGACCACTGCGCCGATGAAATTGACAAAGAGATCCTTCATGGTGTCGTAGAGCCCTATATCCAGATAGCCGCCCAGTCCCAGAGCCTGGGTGCTTCCGTCGCTGTGTACCAGAATCACGTCGGCGATGTCCATGATGTGTACAACCTTGTTGGTCCGGGTCTCATCCAACATCACGGTGGATATGGCGTTGACGACGGTGTCTTTCTGCATGTCGAAGAGCAGATGGGTGTCCACAAAGTGCTCAAAGAATTCCCAGAGTACGCCCACAGTCATGGAAAAGCAGAAGGCGGTCAGGGCCATGAAGACCGGCGACAGCTTGAAGGAGAACCGCTCCGTGCGGTCCAGAAGATCCACCAGGGAGAAACCGATGGCGGCGCAGAGAAAGCCGTTGAGAGTGTGCAGCATGGTATCCCAGTAGGGAAAGTGGATGTAGTAGGCCTGGATTTCTCCCAGAATCTCAGCGGCGAAAATAAATAGCAGGATGATGACTTCCAGGGTGTCCGGCAGGTCGATGCGCAGCTGCCGCTCGATTATGGACGGCATCATAAACAGGACTAGGGTGAGGACACAGAGAAACACATTTTCATAGTTGCGGTTGAAGATCTGCGCGATCATAACCAGAATGACGGACAGGCGCAGAAAGGTGTAGATCAGGGCGAGAAGCCTGCGGTTTTCCACATGGCGATAGGGGGTGGCGGTTTTCTTGCGGTGCTTTTTAAACATGTTGTACTGCCTCTTTCTCTTGTGCATATCGTGTTGCTGCTGCATACAGGCTGTATGTGAGCTGTAATGCCATCCTACAGTTTAACGGGGAAATCCGTTGTTGTCAAATTAAATCAACTGTTTTACAATAGAAGACAAGTGTAAAATACCGAGCGGGACGAGGAGGAATGGATATGATTCGACTGCATGAAACCGGAGTGTACCTGACAAAAGAAGGGCTCGTACCCGAGGCCCAGGGAATAGCCATGGGGCTGCCTGCGCCGAAGGAAGCAGCAAAGAAAACGATGGCTTACGGGATTCTTGAGGCCCACAATACGTCGGGCGACATGGAGAATCTGAGTCTCAAATTTGATCAGCTGGCCTCCCATGACATTACCTTTGTGGGGATTATCCAGACGGCCAGGGCCAGCGGTCTTAAAGAATTTCCCATCCCTTATGTGCTGACCAACTGTCACAACAGTCTCTGCGCGGTGGGCGGCACCATCAATGAGGACGACCACATGTTTGGTCTGACCTGTGCCAAGCGTTACGGCGGAATCTATGTGCCGCCTCACCAGGCGGTCATTCACCAGTATGCCAGGGAGAAAATGGCTAAGGGAGGAGCCATGATTCTGGGCTCCGACAGCCATACCCGCTACGGCGCGCTGGGTACCATGGGTGTAGGGGAAGGCGGACCGGAGCTGGTTAAGCAGCTGCTGGGACGTACCTACGATGTGAAATTGCCCGGCGTGGTGGCCATCTATCTGACCGGAGCGCCCAGAAAGGGCGTAGGGCCTCAGGATATCGCCCTGGCCATCATCGGCAAGGTCTTTGACTGCGGCTATGTAAAAAACAAGGTGATGGAGTTCGTGGGGCCTGGTGTAGCCAGCCTTTCGGCTGACGAGAGGATCGGCGTGGATGTGATGACCACAGAGACGACCTGCTTATCCTCCATCTGGACGACCGACGAAAAGATCGAGGAATACTACGAGATTCATGGCCGGGCGGAGGCTTACCGCCATATGGAACCGGGGGAGAATGCCTACTACGATGGAGCCGTTGAGGTGAACTTAAGCGAGATTCGCCCGATGATCGCCATGCCCTTCCATCCCAGCAATGTCTATCCGATCCATGAGCTGAAGGAAAATCTGGAGGATATTCTGGCGGAATGCGAAAAGAAGGCGCGCGTCAGCCTGGGAGATAAGGTGGAGTATCATCTGCGGGATAAGATCGTGGACGGCCGGCTCTATGTGGAGCAGGGCATCATCGCCGGCTGTGCCGGCGGCGGGTTTGAAAATATCTGCGCGGCGGCGGATATTCTGCGGGGAAGAGATATCGGCGACGGCCGCTTCTCTTTGAGCGTCTATCCGGCCAGCACGCCGATTTTCAAGGAGCTGATGAACAACGGTGTGGCGGGAGAGCTCTTGGACGCCGGAGCCGTGGTGAAGACGGCGTTCTGCGGTCCTTGCTTCGGCGCAGGCGATACGCCGGCCAACGGGGCTCTGAGCATTCGTCACTCCACCCGCAATTTCCCCAATCGGGAGGGATCCAAGGTGCAGAACGGTCAGATTGCCTCTGTGGCGCTGATGGATGCCAGGTCCATTGCGGCGACGGCAGCGGCCAAGGGCTTCCTCACCGGAGCAGATGAGCTGGATGTGGAATATACCGGCCGGACCTATCACTTTGACTCTGCCATCTATGACCGCCGGGTATTCAACGGCTTTGGCAAGGCAGATCCCGGCGCGGAAATTCAATTTGGTCCCAATATCAAGGACTGGCCGGAGATGGTGCCGCTCACCGAGGACATTCTACTGCGGGTGGTTTCAGTGATTCACGATCCGGTGACCACTACCGACGAGCTGATCCCCTCCGGCGAGACATCGTCTTATCGTTCCAATCCGGAGGCTCTGGCCCAGTTCGCCCTGTCCAGAAAGGATCCGGCGTATGTGGGGAGAGCAAAGGAGATCCGGGAGGCGGAGCTGATCCGCCGGACCAATACCTGTCCGATGCGGGAAAACCAGGACGTGGGAGACGCCTTCCGCGCGGTAAAGGCCGTGTATCCGGAGCTCAAAGCCAGAGCTACCGGCATCGGCACAACGATCTATGCGGTAAAGCCGGGCGACGGTTCCGCCAGAGAGCAGGCAGCCTCCTGCCAGAAGGTTCTGGGCGGCTGGGCCAATATCGCCAAGGAGTACGCCACCAAGCGCTATCGCTCCAATCTGATCAACTGGGGCATGATTCCTTTTATCTGGCCGGAAGATGACCTTCCCTTTGAAAATCTGGACTTCTTGTTTATCCCCGGAATACGCACGGCCATCGCGGAAGGAAGCCCCCGGGTGACGGCCTATCGCATCCATGAAGGAAAGCTCGTTCCCTTTGCCCTGGAGATTGGGGAGATGACAGCCGACGAGAGACAGATTATTCTGGACGGCTGTCTGATCAACTACTATAAAAACAACAGGGGATAACGACAGGGGACACATTGTCTGTCCTTGGAGGCAGACGGATTAACTTAAAAGAGAAAAGAGGTATGCAAATTGGCATCCGTATCGGAAAAGCATCAGGAGGGACTGATGACAGAGGGGCCCATCGCCAGGCAGATGATCTTCTTTGCCATGCCTCTCCTGCTGGGCAATCTGTTTCAGCAGCTGTACAATGCGGTGGACTCCGCCGTGGTGGGGCACTATGTGGGAGATCTGGCCCTGGCGGCGGTGGGCTCTTCCACCAGCCTGATCAATATGATCGTCAATCTGTTTATGGGAATCGCCGTGGGAGGAAGCGTGGTCATTTCTCAGTATTACGGCGCCCGGGACCAAAAAGGACTTCATGATGCCATTCACTCGGTTCTGGCCTTTTCGGTGATGGCAGGAATCGCTGTCACCGTCATCGGCTATTTTATGACGCCCCAGATTTTGGTGTGGATGGATACGCCGGAAAATATCATGCCCATGTCGGTGGAGTATCTGCAGATCATCTTCCTGGGCGGCATGGCCACGGTCTTTTACAACATGGGAAGCGGTCTTCTGCGGGCGCTGGGCGACTCCAAGCGGCCTTTATATTTCCTGATTCTGGCTTCCCTTTTGAATATAGTGCTGGACGTCCTCTTTGTGGCGGGATTCAACACCGGCGTGGGCGGGGCAGCTCTGGCCACCATTATCTCCCAGGCGGTCAGTGCAGTGCTGATTTTGGTGGTTTTGATTCGCACCGATGAGGAGTACAAGGTTACGCTTCGGGATATCCGCGTCTATCCCAAGCAGATGGCGGCGGTGATCCGGGTGGGACTGCCCAGCGGCATCCAGAATGCCATCGTCGGATTCTCCAATGTCATTGTCCAAAGCAGCATCAATATCTTCGGCGAGATAGCCGTGGCCGGCTGCAGCGCTTACATCAAGATCGACGGCTTTGTGATTCTGCCGGTGATGAGCATGTCCATGACGCTGACTACCTTTGTGGGGCAGAATATCGGCGCTCTCAACTATGACCGGGTGAAAAAGGGGATGAAGACCGGCCTTCTGATGGGAGTAGGCATTACGCTGGCCCTCTCCGTGTGCCTGCAGTTTCTGGGAGGTCTGCTGCTTCGCATTTTCTCCTCGGATCCGGAGGTCATCTCCTACGGTCTTCTGATGATGCGCATTGAGTCTCTGGGCTATTTCCTGCTGGCGATCTCTCACTGCCTGGCGGGAACCTTGAGAGGCGTGGGCCTTACCCGCGTGCCCATGGTGATTATGGTGCTGTGCTGGTGCGGTGCCCGCGTGGTCTGGATCGTCTTGCTTGGACGGCAGCTGCATAATCTGTCTCTGGTCCTGGCAGGCTATCCGATATCCTGGTTCTTAAGCGCCGTCCTGTTAGCCGTTTATTTCTGGAAGATGGACTGGATCCATTACTATGAGAAAACCATGCGGCGCTGACCGCAGAGTAAATCACAAAAAAGAAGGAGGGTTTTGCGATGTATACGACAGAAAAAATCACAGCGGACACATTTGTCCCGGCTCGGTTTGAAGCGGACGGAGAGCTGGAGCTGGGAGGAAAGACGATCCCCTACCACACGGTCAGCGAGGACAATGTGTTCTACAGCAAAGACGGAAAACCTATCGCTTCCATTTTTTCTTACTCCTATTTCCGCAGTGATGTGGAGGACAGAAGCAGCCGCCCGGTGATCTTCGGCTTCAACGGAGGTCCGGGTTCTTCGTCCATGTTTGTCCACGCGGGATTTCTGGGGGCGAAAAGAGTGGTATATGAGGAGACGGACCGCCCCACGGCACTGCCGCCCTATGAGGCCAAGGACAATCCCGACTGTCTGCTGGATATCGCCGATGTGGTGCTGGTGGATCCGGTAGGCACAGGCTACGGGCTGCTGATCGATGAGAAGGAGGCGTCCACTTTCTTTGGCATCGAGGAGGATGCGGAGGCTTTCCTGGTGTTTGTGGAGAAATGGCTGCATCGCTACAATCGCTGGCTGAGCCCCAAATATATCATCGGCGAGAGCTACGGCTGCACCAGAGCCTCCGTGGCTGCCGGCATTGCGGCGACTCGCAGCCGCGAGAGAGCCTACAATATCGCCTTTGACGGCATCGTGCTGATCGGCAACACGGTGACGGTAGGCAAGTATTTCGGCAGAGAAGTGCCGGTGGAGCACGCAGTCCTGGCTTTCCCTTCCTATGCCAGCATCAACTGGTATCACAATCATCCTACGGATCAGAGCCTGGAGGAATTTGCCATGGAGGCGAAAAAATTCGCCGACACAGAATATCTGCTGGCTTTGTATAAGGGAGAATCCCTGCAGGGAGAGGAGAGAGACAGGATTATCGAGCGGATCTGCTATTACACCGGCGTGTCCCGGCAGTATCTGGAGGAGAGAAATCTGCGGATCGATGACGCCACCTTCCGGGTGGAGGTCATCAAGGATAAGGGATGCTCGGTGGCCCGCTTTGACGGTCGTATCACCAGACCCCGCTATACGCCGGAGACGGTGGAAAATACGGTGGGGCTGATGGATGATGCCTCCAGCGACCGCTACGGCGCATTTTTCTTCGGCGTTCTCACCGGCGTGATTTTCCCGTCTCTGAACATCAAGCTGGACCGGGTTTATGTGCCCAGCTACTGCATGTACGACAGTTATAACAAGAAGGACAGATGGAACCGGGAATCCCCCATGGGGACCACCGGCGAACAGCTGCGCAATGCCATGTGCCGGATGCACGGTCTGCGCACCTTCTTTGCCAACGGCTGGTATGACACGGCCACCCATATCGGCATTGTGTATTATACGGTAAACCATGCCGGTCTGCCTATGGACCGCGTGTGCATCAAGGGTTATCCCTCCGGCCACATGATTTATATCGGTGAAGAGAATGTAAAGGAGCTGTGCAGCGATATCCGCAGCTTTATCGGAGGCGGTATGCCCGGAAAGGCTCAGTGAGCCGATAAGCAAAACAGGACATCGAAAGGAAACTATTATAAATGAATCTGCTTTTTACCATAGACCATGGATATGTCAACATATTGTCCAGGTGCCTTCGTTCTATTCGGAGGTTTCCGGCCCAGGGGGGCTATGACGTGTATCTGATTCATCCCGATCTGGAGGAAGTGGACATGGAGCACGTCAGGGAGGAGATTTCCCCGAGAGCGCCTCACCGTGCAGTCTGGGAGGAGATGCGTCTGCACCCGATTCGGGTGGATGCTTCCGCCTTCGACTTTTTCCCGGAGAATTTCCGCTATCCCAAAACCATGTACTATCGCATTTTTGCGGCGGATTTTCTCCCACAGTCCCTGGAGCGCATCCTGTATCTGGACCCGGATATTGTGGTGATCAATCCGCTCCACGAGCTCTATGGCATGGATATGGAGGGAAAATACTATCTGGGCTGCACCCACACGAAGAAGATGCTGACGGAGATCAACCGTATTCGTCTTGATTTGCCTGAGGAGGCTCACTACATCAATACAGGAGTTTTGATGATGAACTTAACGGAGCTGAGAAAAGGACAGTCAAAGGATGAGGTGGTGCGCTTTGTGGAGAAATACAGCCGGGTTTTTACCCTGCCGGATCAGGACATCATCAGCGCTCTCTACGGGGGAAAAACGGGGATTTTGGATACGATCCGCTATAATTTAAGTGACCGTATTTTGGCCCTGTACAATGCAGACCCGCGAAATACGGAGAAAATCGATGTGGACTGGCTGAGAGAGAATGGCGTCATCATCCATTACTGCGGCCGCAATAAGCCGTGGAAGGAAAATTATATGGGCATACTGAATGTGTTTTATGATGAGGTGGAATAGAGGCTGAAGCAGGAGAGGCCGGCGAACCGTCAAGCTGCTTTGGACCCTGCAGTGGAAAAACAGTGCCGAAAGCGGGGATAAATCGCCGCAGAATCTGCTGGCCGGAGGAAAAATCAGGTCTTGACTCCCAAGCAACTTTGTCTGTTAAAATACAAACATATCTGAGGGCCGGCATGCCGGTCCTCAAAGTTAATCAAAAACAGAAAGGGAGGAAAAAGACAAATGAAAAAGAGGAGAGGGCTGGCTCTGCTGCTGGCGGCTGTTCTGGCATTCACTGCTGCCGGCTGTTCCGGCAACACACAGGCAACCGAGGCGCAGACGCAGGAAACCGGCACAGAGCAGGCAGCGGAGACGGAAAATACGTCGCAGGCTGCGTCAAACCATTACACTGCGGGCAGTTATGAGGCGTCCACCAGCGGACACAACGGCACCGTGACCATTCGTACCACGTTCAGCGAGGATGCCATTACGGATATCGAGGTGGTTACTTCCTATGAGAGCGCCGGTGTGTCGGACAAGGCGCTCTATACGGAGCTGCCGGAGAGCATTATCGCGAATCAGTCTCTGGCGGTGGATACCATTGCCGGAGCCACCATATCCAGCAACGCCATGCTGCGTGCCGTGGCGGACTGCGTGGAGCAGGCCGGCGGCGATCCTGAGCTATTGCAGGTAGAACTGGAGAAGCCTGAGCCCCAGGAAATTACATTGACCGCAGACGTCGTCATCGTGGGCGGCGGCGGAGCCGGCCTGTCGGCGGCCGTATCGGCTACGGACAATGGCGCCTCTGTGATTATCGTGGAAAAAGAAGGCTATGTGGGCGGCAACACCATGGTTTCCGGCGGCATTTATAACTGCCCTGATCCGGAGATGCAGCAGAAAGTGGAGATGACCGACGGCGTGGCGGCCCTTATCGAGGATGCCCTGGCTGAGGAACCGGTCAGCGAGGAACATGCGGCTTTGCAGGCGGCGGTCCAGGAGGAGTGGGATGAGTACAAGGCATCCGGCGCTACCTATCTCTTTGATTCGGTGAACTGGTTTACTCTGCAGACCTGGAACGGCGGTGACAAGGTAGGCGATCTGGAGCTGATCTCCACCATGACATCCCACGCCTACGAGACGCTCCAGTGGCTGGTCTCCATGGGCTATGAATATAAGCCGGATATCGTGCAGGGCGCTGGCTCCCTGTATCAGAGAACACATTCCTCCGTGGAGCATGCGGGCATTGGATTCATCAACTGTTTTACGGAGACTCTGGCGGACAGAGATGCGCAGATCCTCTATAATACCCCGGCCAGCGAGATCATCATGGAAGATGGCGAGGCGGTCGGCATAAAAGCGGAGGACAGGGACGGCAATACCTATACCATCCGTGCCAATCAGGGCGTAATCCTGGCCACCGGCGGTTTCGCCGGCAATCTGGAGATGGTGCAGCAGTATAATACTTCGGGAAAATGGCCTGATTTGTCCGAACTCAAGAGCACTAACCTGCCCGGCATGACCGGAGACGGCATCAATATGGCCGTAGCCGCGGGGGCTGCGCTGAGGGATATGGATCAGATCCAGCTCCTGCAGACCACCAGCCCCAAGACAGGCAACTGTACCTTCGGATATGTGGCTCCTCTGGAGGCTGCGGGATACCTGTTCTTCAACTCTGAGGGAGAGCGCTTTATCGGTGAGGACGGACGCCGCGACGATATTTCACTGGCGGCTCTGGCCCAGACGGACGCTCTGTTCTATATGGTGGAGAGCGGCGATGTGATCACCGATCCAGACAATACTTATGATCTGTCCGGCGTGCCGCTGACCGAGCTCATAAAGAGCGGCGATGTCATCGTGGGCGATACTCTGGAGGAGCTGTGTCAGCAGGTAGGCTGGGACTATGAGACGGTCCAGGCGCAGATCGATGAGTACAATGCAAATGTAGACAATAATGCAGTCAGCGACGAGTATGGCCGAGCCCTCTTCAGCGTCAAGCAGGAGAATGGTCCCTGGTATGCCATCCCCAGAACTCCTTCGGTACACCATACCATGGGCGGCGTAGTTATCAATACCAGCGCTCAGGTGCTTAACGAGGCGGGTGAAGTGATTCCCGGTCTGTATGCAGCCGGTGAAGTTACGGGCGGTATCCACGGCGGCAACCGTCTGGGCGGCAACGCCATCGTAGACTGTCTGGTATTTGGCCAGATTGCCGGTGAAAACTGTGCAGTATACGGCAAAGAAGCCATTGCTGAATAAGATTGGACTATCTGAGGAGATAAAGAAGCTGGGGCTGTCCGGGAAAGCGAGGACAGCTCCGGCTTTTTCCATTGCCGGGCTTTGGCCTTTCGTTTATAATAAGACAAAGACGGAGAAAGGGGAAAGGGATCTTGGTATATTACAGTCAGGATGTGGCAAACGAGACCGGGATGACGACGGAAGGCCTGCGTTATTATGAAAAGAAAGGCCTGGTGCGTTTTGACAAGGACAGTAAAAATGGATACCGCACCTATCCTATCATGCAGGTGCCGCTTTTGCGGATGGTGAAAATTCTCAACGCCTACGGCGTATCCCTCAGTGAGGTGGACAGCCTGATTCACAGAGGGGAGGATCAGCCGGAGGCGGTTCTGGATGTTCTGCGGGAAAAGTGCCGGGAGATGGAGCAGAGAGTGTGGCGGGAACAGAGAGTGCTGGAAAGGCTCAAAGAGCATGAAGCTATTATACAGAGAGTAGTGGAAAATCCTCAGCATCTGTGGTTTATTCGTCAGGAGGAAATGTGCTATCTGGAATATTATGGAGCGGAGCGACTGCGCGCAGACAGAGGGCTGCGGACAGAACTGGGAAGATGGCTTGCCCAGATTCCCATCGCTTATCCGATGCCGGTACTGCACCGGGAGGCATTGAGTGAGGAGAAGCCCTATTGTCCGGCGGGGGTGATGGTGAAAAGGGAGGACATGGAAAGGCTGGGGCTGCAGGAAGGAAGGTATACCAGACGGATACCGGGCGGACAGTTTCTCTGCTCCATCAGCGTCCAGCGAGAGAAGGAACGCATCAGGGCAAAAGAAGCGGCGGCCCCTCTCCTGGAGGCGATCGACAAGATGAATCTGCAGCTGACCGGCGATATTTTCTTTATGTCAGTGGTGGCGGCGGAGCCTTCGCCTGCACAGACCCTGATCTGTTATCAGGTCATGGCGCCGGTGGAGGCAAAAGACCACGCCGATTTGATCTAACATAAAACCAATATTTAAAATTTATCTGTGCCGAAACCATCCTATAATAAATACCGAAGAGTGAAACGTGAATTGACATTAAGGCTTTTAGGCAGAAGTGAAGGGGTGTTTGGCATGGAGCAGACAGTCAAAAAGGCAAAAATGGGTTCCGATCTGACGCAGGGGCCGATCATGAGGGGACTGCTGATTTTTGCGGTTCCGATCGTACTTACCAATCTGGTTCAGCAGCTGTATTCCATGGTCGATCTGATCGTGGTGGGACAGTTTGTGGGGAATACGGGAACCGTGGGTGTCAACACCGGCGGCGAGATAGCTGATCTGGTGAGTCCTGTGGCTATGGGATTTTCGACGGCAGGTCAGATCTTTATTGCCCAGCTGTTCGGCGCGGGACAGGAGCAGAGAATCAAGAAGACTGTGGGGACGCTTCTCAGTTTTATGATTGCGGTCTCCTGCGTGCTGGCAGTGGTGACCATCGCGTTCAACCGGCAGATACTGGAGCTTTTAAACTGTCCGGCGGAGGCCATGGGACAGGCCAGCTCCTATATGGTGATCACAGCGCTGGGATTCCCTTTTGTGTTTGGATACAATGCAGTCTGCGGAATCTTGCGGGGAATGGGGGAATCCAAAAAACCACTGTATTTCATTTTGGTGGCGGCATTTATCAACATTGTGATGGATATCTTCCTGGTGACGGTGATTCCTCTGGAAGCGGCGGGGACAGCTATAGCCACCACACTTTCCCAGTTCGGTTCCTTTGCAGCGGCGTTTATCTTTATGTATAGAAATAAAGAGCGCTTTGATTTTGAGATGAAGGTCTCCTACTTTAAGATGGATCGGGATATCCTGGGAGTTCTGGTAAAATTAGGCATTCCGCAGGTGGTGAGAAGTCTGCTGGTGCGCGTCTCCATGCTGTGGGTCAATGCCAGTGCCAACTCCTTCGGCATGACGGTTTCGGCTACCAACAGTGTCGGCAATAAGCTTCAGAAGTTCCTGGAGGTCTTTGTTCAGGGCGTGGATACGGCCTCTGCCTCCATGGTGGGACAGAATCTGGGGGCGAAGAAGACGGAGCGGGCCGGGAGGGTTACCCTCTGCACGCTGGCAGCCACCCTCACCTGCGCGGCAGTCACCTGTGCGATCTGCTGGCTGATTCCCCATCATATCTTTCGTCTGTTTACCAAGGAGGCGGACGTCATTGAGATGGGCGTGACTTTCCTGCATATTTTTACCGTGCATTTTATTGTGTCGGCAATCATCGGTGCCTTCCAGGCCATGGTGACGGGCTGCGGTTTTGTGGAGCTGGGCTTTATCATCGGTATTCTGGACGGTGTGGTCTGCAAGATTGGTCTGGGCTGGCTCTTTATGACGGTACTTGGCCTGGGCTATGAGGGGCTGTGGTGGGGAGTGGCCTGCTCCCGTATCCTGCCTTGCCTGATCTGCATCGCCTACTATGTGAGCGGGCGCTGGAAGACGAGGAAGCTATTGACGGAGTGAGTATCAAAGAAGGATGATACTGCGGGATCTTTATTGAGCAGCCCCGGCCTTTTCCAGGTCGTCAAAGTCCCCCAGGTCTTCCAGCCGGATGCCGGAGGTGTCCACTTTTAATTCGGGATATTGGGCCTGGGCGCTTAAGGTAGCGGGCAGGCTGCCGTCCAGCTGGCCGCGCACGCTCTGGGCCCGCAGCAGGCAGACGGCCGAGAGGGTTTCCACCGCCAGCAGGTGATCCGCGTAGGAGCAGAAAGCGGTGGGGTCTTCCTCCACATAAGGGGCGATCAGGCGGGAGGTCTGGCGCAGGGTCGTCTCGAAACGGCCGCTCTCAAAGTATTCAGCTAAAAAAAAGTCGAAATACCGGTGGTATCGGTCGAAATACTCGTCCACCTGCATCAGGTGATGATAGAGGGGGCGCTCCAGCATTACCTCTCCCTCGGCGGGGGTGTAGATCGGATAGTTGATCAGCACGGAGGGGTCGCGGATCGGGTCGGTCATGCCCAGGGCGTAGGTGCCGTAGGCCAGGTTGTAGTCCCAGGGCAGGATGCGGAGAATTCCGTCTTCCTCATAGA
>CALWGV010000006.1 GCA_944380185.1 uncultured Lachnospiraceae bacterium | reverse complement strand
TTTCCATGGTGGTGACGGCCGCTCTCGTATACCCGGATTTTGTGGAGACCATTGCCAGCGGGGCGGGCGCAACCATGCTGGGATTCCCGGTAATGGACGTAACCTATACCAGCACCCTGCTCCCGGCTCTGCTGATCTCGGTCTGCGCCTACTATGTGGAAAAGCTTTTGGTTAAGATCATCCCCGGCATCATACGGCCCCTCCTGCTGGGCGTAGGCACCATGTCGATCACCTTTGCCCTTGGCATCACGGTGCTTGGGCCTCTGGGGGATTTTATCGGTTCCTATTTGATCGCTTCGAGGACGGGGACCACTATGAAGATCCTCTGTACCGTCAGATTTTCCACACTGTTCTCACGGCTCTGACGGAAAAAAAACCCTGATCGCCGCCTATGAGAGCGGCAAAGGCCGCTTTCTGACCATGGAGGTGCTGCCCTGCTTCCTGCAGTACTCGCCCAAAAACGACAAATTCAGGCTGATGGCCCGGGATTTTCGCCGCGGACGTGTGGGGCGCCCGGTCACGCTGAATCTGGGGCGGATCCGAGCCTGCCGCTTATCCAGACGTCCGGCCCCCCGGCGCTTCGATCGATCGTATCTGCGCGCCGCCGACCGGGGGACTATGCCGGTACAGATCCGCATCCGCAATGAGCGCAACGCCCTGGAGCGCTGTATGCTCCACTTCGCCCACTACGACAAACAGACCACCTATGAGCCGGAGACAGATACCTGGCTCTGCTCTATCTGGTGTGATCCGGCTGACGAGACGGAGCTTTTGATCGAGCTTCTCTCCTTCGGGCCTGTAATTCGTGTGCTGGGTCCGGAAAAATTCCTGGAACAGATGCGCGCCAGAGTCCTGCGCCAGCACCAGCTGCTGCGCCATCCTCCGGGAGACGGGCAGATACAGTGACGCACTGCCTTCCCGGGCATCCGGACCTCTGTGGAGAAACCAGTTGCAGGCTGAGGCATATATGTGTATAATAACGGTAACGATGAATCCTCACACGGCTGAGTTTGAGGAATTCAGGAGAAAAGCTCAGGGGATGATTCTCGTCAACCAACGAAAAGGAGGCTTCGCCATGGCTGAAATGACCCAATCGACTGTGATCTGGAAGGACCGCAAGCATTTTATGTGGTTTCCTTTCTCTTTCACCAAATATTCTGTGCAGAACGACCGTCTCTACACCCAGACAGGCCTGTTCAGCACTTCCTTTGACGAGATACTGCTGTATCGGATCACCGATATCCGGCTGAACCGCTCCTTCGGCCAGAAGATCTTCGGCACCGGCACCATTGAACTGTGCACCAAGGTGGATCACGACCGCCACATCTTCCTGGTCAATATCAAAAAGCCGGTGAAAGTAAAAAACCTGCTGTCCGAACTGGTGGAGGACGCCCGTGACAAGAAAAATGTGGTTGGCAAGGAATTCTACAGCGGCCGCGGTCACGGCGGTCCCGATGGGCATGACGGCCCGGAGGATGATTTCGAGGACGATTTTGAATAATTGCGTCCAATGCACCCCTGTACCTCCGCCTGCATATGCTGGTAACAAACACGCAGAAGAGGAAGCGCTGCGCCTGCAGTGTTTCCTCTCTTTTTGCATAAAAAAGGGGTTTATCTATGGCATCTGTCCAAAAAACACCGTCCCATCTGCCTGTCATCGCCCTGGCCGGCAATCCCAACGTGGGAAAAAGTACAATCTTCAACTGCCTTACAAATTTACGTCAGCATACCGGAAATTGGTCGGGCAAGACCGTCTCCTGTGCTCAGGGCATCACCTCCTGGCACGGGCAGGACTATGCCGTCGTCGATCTGCCGGGAACTTACTCGCTGGCGGCCCACTCTGCCGAGGAGGAGGTGGCGAGGGATTTCATCCGCTTTGGCGGCGCCGATGCCTGTGTGGTGATCTGCGATGCCACCTGCCTGGAGCGCAACCTGAATCTGGTCCTGCAGATCATGTCCATTTCCCGCCGCGTTATCGTCTGCGTAAATCTCTGTGACGAAGCTGACCGCAAGGGAATATCCGTGGATTTTGCCCGGCTGTCCGACCTTCTGGGGGTTCCGGTAGTGTCCGCCAGCGCCGCCCGCAGAGAAGGACTGGACCGGCTGATGGAGGAGATTGAAAAGATGGTGCGGCACTCGCCAGCCCCTTCTTCCGCCCCCGATTGTCCGGAGGTGGTGAAAGCCTCTCAATGCCCTGACTCTCCTCTGTTCGACGAGGCTACAGTTTTATCCTTTGTCGCCCGCGCACAGGAAATCACTGCCCAGACAGTCCGCCTCTCCCGCGGAGACGGCCGCAGCCTTGACCGGCGCCTGGACCGACTCTTCACCGGACCGGCGACAGCCATTCCCATCATGCTGCTGTTCCTCCTGGCCATCTTCTGGCTGACCATATGGGGCGCCAACTATCCGTCCTCTCTGTTGTCCTCTCTCCTCTTTGGCATCGAGGAAAGACTTCTGGGACTGGCTGACGCGCTGAAGGCTCCTGCCTGGCTCTCCGGTCTTCTCATTCAGGGAATGTACCGAGTCCTGGCCTGGGTCGTCTCCGTCATGCTGCCCCCCATGGCTATATTTTTCCCTCTGTTCACGCTGCTGGAAGATCTGGGCTATCTGCCCAGAGTAGCCTTCAATCTGGATCCATTCTTTAAAAAATGCCGGGCCTGCGGCAAGCAGGCGCTGACCATGTGCATGGGGTTGGGCTGCAATGCCTGCGGCGTCGCCGGCTGCCGTATCATTGACTCCCGGCGGGAACGGCTGATCGCCATTCTTACCAACTCCTTCGTCCCCTGCAACGGCCGCTTCCCCACCCTGCTGGCTCTGATCTCCATGTTTGTCGTCGGACTAAACGCAGGCGGCGCAGGCTCCCTGCTGTCTGCGGCCGCCATGACCGGCTTGATTCTCTTCAGCATTCTGATGACATTCGCCGCCTCCTCCTTTCTGTCCCGAACACTGTTAAAGGGAGAGCCCTCGGCCTTTACCCTGGAACTGCCTCCCTACCGCCGTCCCCAGGTACTCCGCGTGCTGGTCCGTTCCGTCCTGGACCGGACTCTCTTTGTCCTGGGACGCGCTGTGGCGGTGGCCATTCCTGCCGGTCTTCTCATCTGGATCCTGGCCAATGTATCCGCAGGCGGCGTCTCCCTGCTCAGCCACCTTTCCTCTTGTCTCGATCCGCTGGGACGGCTCATGGGGATGGACGGCGTGATTCTCGCCGCCTTTATCCTGGGCTGGCCGGCCAACGAGATCGTCCTGCCCATCATCCTGATGTGCTATATGTCCGCCGGCACGCTGACTGACTACGAAAGCCTGGCCGATCTTCACTGCATTCTCACCGCCAACGGCTGGACGCTGACCACCGCCCTGTGCACCATGACCTTCTGCCTGTTTCACTGGCCCTGCTCCACCACCTGCCTGACCGTCAAAAAGGAGACGGGAAGCCTGCGGTGGACAGCGGCAGCTCTTCTCATTCCGGCTCTGACCGGAACAGTATTGTGCATCCTTCTGGCCTCCCTCTGCCGTCTGGCCGGTCTGGGCTGATCGTCTCGTCCCGAAGGATTTTTCTCATAATCTGTCAAAAATTCTTCTATACAGATGAAATTCTTATGGTATAATGAAGGAGAAGGCGGCAGGGTGTCGTCCCGAATCCGCCCGCCTAAAAAAATAAGAAAGGTGGAAAATAAAATGCCCTTAGTTACTTCAACCGAAATGTTTAAGAAAGCTTATGACGGCGGCTATGCCATCGGCGCTTTCAATGTCAACAACATGGAGATTATTCAGGGTATCACCGAAGCTGCAAAGGAGTGCAATTCTCCTGTAATCCTGCAGGTTTCCAAGGGCGCCCGCGCCTATGCAAACCGCACCTACCTGGTAAAGCTGGTTGAGGCTGCCGTTATCGAGACCGGCCTGCCTATCGTCCTGCATCTGGACCATGGCGACAGCTTTGAGATCTGCAAGTCCTGCATCGACGACGGCTTTACCTCCGTCATGATCGACGCCTCCTCCAAGCCTTTCGAGGAGAATATCGCGCTGACCAAGCAGGTCGTCGAATACGCTCACGCTCACGGTGTAGTAGTAGAAGCTGAGCTGGGCGCCCTGGCCGGTATCGAGGATGATGTAAAGGTGTCCGCTGAGGAATCTCACTACACCCGTCCCGAGGAGGTTGAGGAGTTTGTAACCCGTACCGGCTGCGATTCCCTGGCCATCGCCATCGGCACCTCTCACGGTGCTTACAAGTTCACCGCCGCTCAGTGCACCCGCAATGAGAAGGGTGAGCTGGTACCTCCGCCCCTGCGTTTCGATATCCTGGAAGATGTATCCAAGAGACTGCCCGGCTTCCCCATCGTTCTGCACGGCTCCTCTTCCGTACCGCAGGAGTATGTGAAGATGATCAACGAGCACGGCGGCAAGATGCCTGATGCCGTAGGTATCCCGGAGGAGCAGCTGCGTGAGGCCGCCAGAAGGTCCGTCTGCAAGATCAACATCGACTCTGACCTGCGTCTGGCCATGACCGGCACCATCCGCAAGTACTTCGACGAGAATCCTTCTCACTTCGATCCTCGTCAGTACCTGAAGCCCGCCCGCGAGAACATCAAGAAGCTGGTTATGCACAAGATCGTAGATGTGCTGGGCTCCAACGATAAAGTCTGAGCATCCACTCTTCCTTTCTCCCGGCGAAATCCTCCGGCAGGACAAGTTCTCCGGGCAGAAGCGAAGAAAGTCCAAGGGCTGCCGCGTCTGCGGCAGCCCTAAAATTGTCTGCAAATTTCTAACCTGTCTTCAGATCTGCCTGCGCACGATCCTGTACTCCTCGTCAAACCGGAAATAAGGACAGCCCGCCGTTCTTCCCTGCAGAAAGCGCACCATCTCGTCCTCATCCAGCTCCATATCGCACACATAGCATTCATAATCTTCATCATACACAAAATTGCTGCAGTACTCGCATCCTTCTTGTCCGGACATTCTTCCTCCCGCCTTTCTTCTGCTTTCTCAGCATAACAGATATCCGTCCCCGCTTCAAGGGAACTGCCGCTGTCTATCCCTTAATTTTTTATGAATTCGCCCAATCCTTTTGACCTGCCGTCGGTAATGAAGTATACTGGAGTGGAGCGAGCACGCAAAGTCTGCTCTTTCTTTGTCAACATCTTATTATATGAGGAGCTGTCTTTATGAACATACTGTTTTTCCTGACCCCCAAAAGCGAAGTGGACTATATTTATGATGACTTTACCTTGCGCCAGGCCATCGAAAAGATGGACTACCACGGCTACACTGCCGTCCCGATCCTGGACCGGGACGGCCGCTACGTGGGTACTTTGGCCGAAGGAGATATCCTGCGCGTAGTCAAAAAAGAATACGACCTGGATTTAAAGGAGGCCGAAAGCATCTTTGTCACCGATATTCCCAAGGGACGTCCCGTTCACTCCGTCCATGCCAGAGCCAGGATGGAGGATCTGATCGAGAGAGCGGCCTGTCAGAATTTTGTCCCTGTGGTCGACGACCAGGAAAAATTCATCGGCATCATTACCCGCCGGGATATCATTCTCTATTGCTATAAGGAGCTGATCAAGCTGCAGGGACAGGTGGCAGCCCTGGAGGAAACTGCCGCGGCAAAAGAGGACTATGCCCGACAGACCATGGAGCAGGATTTCAGATAAGCTGTTGCCGGTGTCCGTTCACCGAGAAGGCAGCCATACCCCGTCCGGGAAATGGCTGCCTTCTTTTTATTCACATCCCAGGTCCTCGCCGGCGCTGACCAAATCGATAATCCCCCAAGCCGGAACCACCGATTTGGAAATTCTCTGCCATAAAACATAAGCAAATTCAGGTCCCCGAAAAAACAAAAAAGACCACAAACATATAGATATCCTCCGATACCCTACATGTTCTGGTCTTGCCTGCTCTGGCAGTTACAATGTTACAATCCAACGCTCTGCGATTTATTTCTACAATTTCCCTTTTTCTTTTAACACATGTTTTTTTTAAATTCCAGCCTTTTTTGTTGTATCTTATACCTTTTTGTGCTAAGCTACGCTGTGGAGAAATGCCTCGGCAAGACAGGCAATTCTACCCGCACTATTTTCTAGCGATAAAGGAGTATTTCTAAGATTATGGAATGCAGCAAAGTGAAGCAGACGCTGATTGAATACGGCATTTTGACTATGGCCACCCTGATTCTGGTGGTGGGCGTCCATGTTTTCAAATTTCCCAATAATTTCTCCTTCGGCGGCGTCACCGGATTTGCCGTCATTTTGGGTCAGCTGGGGGCTCTGAGCGCCAGCTCCTATACCTTCATCATCAATATGGTGCTCCTGGTCTTCGGCTTTATCTTCCTGGGCAGAAGTTTCGGCATCAAGACGGTCTACGTAAGCATTCTGACTTCCGTGGCCCTGAGCCTGGCTGAGAAATGGTTCCCCATTGCTCAGCCCATCACCAGCGAGCCTGTGCTGGAGCTGATTTTCGCCACAATCATGCCCGCCGTCAGCTCTGCCATCCTTTTCAATATCGGCGCTTCCAGCGGCGGCACCGACATTGTGGCCATGATTCTGAAAAAGTACACCAGCATCAATATCGGAATGGCCCTTTTCCTCGTGGACCTTTTTATGGTGATCTCCGCGTTTTTCGTCTTCGACGCACAAACCGGCCTTTTTTCCTTCACCGGACTGATGGCCAAATCCCTGGTCATCGACGGCGTCATTGAGAACATCAACCTGTGCAAATATTTCACGATCATCAGCGAAGACCCGGAACCGATCTGCGATTTCATCACAAAAAATCTGAACCGCAGCGCGACAGTCTACAAGGCCGAGGGAGCTTACGCCCATCATCCTAAAACCGTGATTCTCACGGTGATGAAACGCAGCCAAGCCGTCCAGCTGCGCAACTTCGTCCGCCGTCATGAACCGGGCGCCTTCATCACCATCACCAACAGCAGCGAAATCATCGGCAAGGGCTTCCGGGGATTTAACTGATCCCGCTGAAATTCCATACGAAAAAATGTGAAATGCGGGAGCGGAACGCCATACATCACGGCGTTTCCGCTCCCGTCGATTTTGCGAGTTTTTTTCTCATGGCAAAATTACAAAGGCAAATGCCGTGGCGCATAACCTGCCGCTCCCGCTCAGTCATATAACCGAGATGTTCAAAGAAAGGACGGGCTGTTATCGAAGCATGGACGATGATCTCACTCGCACCGTCCTTTCTGGCCTTTTCCTCCATGGCCTCCGCCAATGCACGGCCCACCCCGTTTTTTTGATAATCCCTGTGCACATAAAGCCGGTCCAGATACGGAGCAGAACCACTTTCATCCAGATCAGCAAAACCCGCCAGTACCTCGCCTATCCAGGCCGTCACCGTATAGTGCGCCAGAAAAGACCGGTTCCAGGCATCCGAATCCGGATGACCATCCGCCCAGGCAGACAGCTGCTCTTCGCTGTAATCGGCGGTGCAGACCGTGTGCACCGTGTCATAGAACAGTTTCGCCATGGCCGGGAGATAATCCGGACGGTATAAGCGCAGCACCAGGCGATTGATCGACCGCTCCCGGTCAAACCCTGCCGGAAAACGCCGTCTCAGCTTGTCAATATTTCCCTGCAGTATCTCCTCCAGCGAAAATCCCAGCACGTGAGCCGTTTCCGCCAGGTACCAGGCCACGTCTCCCAGCTCCTCGGCCATTCTCTGACGGTCCAGGTCATGTCCCTGAGCCAGATGTTTTTTCACCATATCGATGACTTCCCCCGACTCGCCGCACAGCCCCATCACCCCATTGATCAGCATGTCCCGCTCAGACATGGCCGGGTTGGCCGTTCGCAGAGCCAGTTCCTGATATTCATTGATTGTCATTTTGCCTTTCCCCTTGGTTTTTACTCAGGTTTTGCGATCTGTGCACTTTCAGCCTCCTCTGCATCTATTCGTCTTTATTCTTCTTTTTATCCGCATAGCCCAGAGCAATAAAGCAAAAGCCTATGGCATAAAAGGCATAGTTTCCGCCCATTACTGCACAGATAATGAACAGAATCCCCGCCAGGAAATACAGATATCCACCCAAATTTTTCTTATCCATTTTTACCTCCAGTTTTCCGTGGCCTCATGGGCCGGCAAGCCAGAATTCTATCAGAAAAAATTATAGCATAAACTTTAATTCCCGTCATTCCTTTTTGAATCGACATTTCAGGCCGGCAGTCTCATCCGCTTTTCCTTCTCCAAAACCCATGCCCATGCAGAGAGCAAAAAGGAGCCGGTAAAAGTCTTGGGCAGCCGGTTGAATTTCATCTGATTTTTCTATATTATGATATCAGGGACAGAAGGTTAAAATCCAACGCAAGCTTGCCTGCCGGAGGATTTTTGGCCTTGGAGCCCGTCAAAGCATGAATGAACAGCCATTTTTCACAAGGCAAGGTGAGCGCAATGAAAGTAAACATACAAGGACTGCAAAAGCTGACTCTTTTGGACTATCCGGGAAAAGTTGCCTGCACAGTTTTCACCGGCGGCTGCAATTTTCGCTGCCCTTTCTGTCATAACCGCGATCTGGTGCTTTCGCCAGACAGTCAGGAAATCTCTGCGGATGATTTTTTCGCTTTTCTAAAAAAACGAACCGGCATTTTAGACGGCGTCTGCATCACGGGAGGGGAGCCGCTGCTCTGCCCCGGCCTGGAAGATTTCCTCTCCCGCATCCGCGCCCTCGGCTACCAGATCAAGCTGGACACCAACGGAAGCTTTCCCGACCGTCTCCAATCCCTGGCAGAAAAAGGGCTCATCGACTATATAGCCATGGATATTAAAAACAGTCCCAAGCGATACCGGGAAACTGCCGGCCTGCCGGAAAATTTCGATCTGGGTCCTGTTTTGCACTCCATTTCCTGGCTGCTGCAGAACTCTGTTCCCTACGAATTTCGCACCACTGTGGTACGTGAATTTCACCGCCCCGAAGATATGATCGCCATCGGTCAGCTGATCCAGGGAGCTCCTCGCTACTATCTCCAGAGCTTCGTAGCCGCAGACACGGTAATCTGTCCCGGACTGCACGGGCTGAGCAGCGAGGAGATGGAGGCGTACCGCCAGCTTGTCCTGCCCTACGTGCCGGGGGCACAGCTGCGCGGCGTGTAGTTCCCCTCGCCTGTCCGACGCCCCGGGGATTTCACAACATCTTGTGGTTGGAAAGGGAAAAATCGGGATTTGACATCAATATATTGACGTATTTTCTCACAAGTGCTATGATAGGCAGTATCCGGACATGTCACAGCGGACTGTCCTATTTCGGCAAGGCAAGGGGAGGGTTTATATGTATCAGGTAATGAAACGCGACGGCACGATCACTGATTTTGACATAAAAAAAATCAGTGCGGCGATCACCAAGGCTTTTGACGCCAGGCAGAAGCAGTATCATCCCAGCGTTATTGATTTTCTGGCGCTGCGCGTGACAGCTGATTTCGAGCCGAAGATCAAAAATGATCTCATCCAGGTGGAGGACATTCAGGACAGCGTGGAATCTGTCCTCAGTCAGGCCGGCTATGCCGATGTGGCTAAGGCCTATATTTTGTACCGCCGTCAGCGGGAGAAGGTGCGCAACACCCGCTCTACCCTTCTCAACTACAAGGACCTGGTGGACAATTATCTGAAGGTCAATGACTGGCGCGTGAAAGAAAATTCCACCGTCACTTACTCTGTGGGCGGCCTGATCTTGAGCAACAGCGGAGCCATCACAGCCAATTACTGGCTGTCCGAGATCTACGATGATGAAATCGCCGATGCCCACAGAAATGCGGATATTCACATCCACGATCTGTCTATGCTCACCGGCTACTGCGCCGGATGGTCGTTAAAGCAGCTGATCCAGGAGGGATTGGGCGGCATTCCCGGCAAAATCACCTCCGCACCGGCAAAGCATCTGTCCACGCTCTGCAACCAGATGGTCAACTTTCTCGGCATCATGCAGAATGAGTGGGCAGGCGCACAGGCTTTCTCTTCCTTTGACACCTATCTGGCCCCCTTTGTCAAAACAGATAATCTGACCTACGACCAGGTAAAAAAATGTATCGAATCCTTTATCTACGGCGTCAACACCCCCAGCCGCTGGGGGACCCAGGCGCCCTTCTCCAACATCACGCTGGACTGGACTGTCCCTGATGATCTGGCAGATATGCCGGCCATTGTGGGCGGTAAGGAAATGGATTTTTGCTACAAGGACTGCAAGAAAGAAATGGACATGGTCAACAAAGCTTTCATCGAGACCATGATCGAGGGCGATGCCAACGGCCGCGGTTTCCAGTATCCGATCCCTACTTATTCCATCACGAAGGATTTCGACTGGTCGGAGACCGAGAACAATCGTCTTCTCTTCGAGATGACCGCCAAGTATGGCACTCCCTATTTTTCCAATTACATCAACAGCGACATGGCCCCCAGCGATGTGCGCAGCATGTGCTGCCGGCTGCGCCTGGATCTCCGGGAGCTGCGCAAGAAATCCGGCGGTTTCTTTGGCAGCGGTGAATCCACCGGCTCCGTAGGCGTAGTCACCATCAATCTGCCCCGTATCGCCTATCTGGCTAAAGACGAGGCGGACTTCTACCATCGCCTGGATCGACTGATGGATATCTCCGCCCGCTCTTTAAAGACAAAGCGAACTGTGATTACCAAACTCCTGAATGAAGGCCTGTATCCTTACACCAAACGGTATCTGGGTACCTTCGACAATCATTTTTCCACCATTGGCCTGGTGGGAATGAATGAAGCGGGGCTCAATGCCTCCTGGATTCAGGCTGATCTGAGCCATGAAAAGACGCAGAGATTCGCCAAAGATGTGCTGAACCATATGCGCGAGCGTCTGTCCGACTATCAGGAACAGTACGGGGACCTCTATAATCTGGAAGCCACCCCGGCAGAATCCACCGCCTATCGTCTGGCCAAACACGACGTGGAGCAGTTCCCCGGCATTATTACTGCCAACGAGCCAGGCGGAACGCCTTACTACACCAACAGCTCTCATCTGCCGGTGGGATATACAGAGGATATCTTTGCCGCGCTGGATGTACAGGACGAGCTGCAGACTCTCTACACCTCCGGCACCGTATTTCACGCTTTCCTGGGCGAGAAACTGCCTGACTGGCAGTCGGCTGCCTCCCTGGTGCGCAAAATTGCAGAGAATTATAAGCTCCCCTATTATACCCTTTCACCCACATACTCCATCTGCAAGGACCACGGTTATCTCTCCGGTGAGCAGTACAAATGTCCCATCTGCGGAGCCACCACAGAGGTCTACAGCCGGATCACCGGCTACTACCGTCCGGTGCAGAACTGGAATGACGGCAAGGCCCAGGAATTTAAAGAACGCAAGGTCTACAATATCGGCCGTTCCCGCTATATGCCCGAACACACCACGGCTGCCAATGCGTCCGAGGAACCCTCCAAAGCGCACAGTGCAGCCGCGTCAAAGCCTGTTGACGCCGTTTCCCCGGCTGCTCCGGCAGACCCCGCGGGAGGAGATCATCTGTATCTCTTCACCACTAAGACCTGTCCCAACTGCCGCATGGCCGATGCCTACCTCACCAGCGCCCATCTGGCCTACGACAAAATCGACGCTGATGAGCACGCCGATCTGGTGAGCCGCTACGGTGTGCGCCAGGCCCCCACTCTGGTGGTTGTCCGCGGCGACCGCTTCGAATCCTACCGCAGCGCGTCAGAAATTAAGATGTACGCAGACCAGAGATAAATAAAAAAGCACCGCGTGTTTCCCCGGTTTTACGTCAGGGAAACACGCGGTTTTTCGCTCAAAAAACATTTACGCCGCTGCAATGCCCCTCATAGGTGGCGTCTATGATATTGCCCGGCCTGTTGGCACAGCCCACTACTACTGTCTCCCTAGCAATACCAAACAGAGCAATGACTTCCTCAATCCGAGCCTTCAGTCCGGCCGATATCACCACGCTGTCCCGCCTTATCTCTTGGCATCTCCCCTCTTTATCTTTAACAATCACCTTCTCTTCATCGATCTCGCAGCAGGTATTTCCAGTCAAAGCAAGGATATTTGGCGTACGCTCTATATGATCATTCAGATCGAGATGATAAAATTCATTAGCTGCAGCAGCCAGACGGTCCCCTATTTCCACAATAGTCACCCTGCGCCTCCGGTCCTCCGCCAGATCCAAAGCAAGCTCACAGCCTACCACGCCGCCGCCGATAATCACCACCTGTTCTCCCAGCTCCTTCTCTTTTTCGATAGCCTGAGCTGAGGTATATACTCCCGGACCATCAATCCCCGGCACCGAAGGAATGATATCCTGCGCGCCTATGGCTAAAATGAGCTTATCCGGCTTTAGCTCTTCCAGAATCCTTCTTTCCGCCGGAGTATTCAGACGCAGGTCAATATGAGATTTAGCCGTCTGTCCCTCCAGGTAGCGCAGATAGTCAGCAATTTCCGTTTTGTATTTTTCCTTTGCAATCACCCGAAGCAGCCCGCCAATCTGCCCTTCCTTCTCCAGCAAAATCACCTCATGGCCACAGGCATCGGCTGCCAGAGCCGCACGAAGTCCGGCAGGCCCCGCTCCTGCCACCACGACTCGCCGCCGCGTCCGGCAGGGGGCGATCGGTGTCACATAGCTGCTGCTCTGCTGCGTGTAATAGGGATTTACGGAGCATCCCAGGTTTTTATAATCCGTAGATACATGATAGCAATAGTTGCACCGCAGGCAGGGCACGATATCTTCCCGTCGTCCATCTGCCAGCTTATTGACATACGCCGGATCGGCAATCAGAGGTCTGGCCATGGCGATAATATCTGCCTTATGTTCTGCAATGACCATATCCGCTTCTTCCGGGCTCATAACGCTTCCTCCCAGAATCACCGGAATATTCAGCTCTTTTTTCATGGCCTCGGTATAACATGCCGAAAACATGTGGGGCTCCAGATTGGTGGTAATCCCTTTGGTCAGCTGCAGATGGTTCTGATCATTGCCGCAGCCCACCAGCACCCCGTCCACATAGGGCTCTATCATTTTCATAAAAGTCATGACATCGGCAAAACTGATTCCATCGTCAAAAAACTCGTTGGCGGTCACCAGGCAAAGAATCGCCTGGCTATTTCCCACCGCCTCGCGGATCGCCCGGATCACCCGCAGAGGAAAACGCGCCCGGTTTTCAATGGATCCGCCGTATTCATCTATTCTCTTATTATAATGCGGCGAGAGAAACTGCGACATCAGCCAGCCGGACCCGCAGTCGAAAACGATGGCATCATACCCTAATTCCAGAGCATCCCGGCTTGTTCTTACATAGGCATTGCAGATATTTTCCATCTCCGCCTCATCCAAAGCCTTTACCGGAACTCCCCGGCTGCTTACCTTATCCACCACTCCCCAGGCGAAATCTCCTGGTTTGGCGCGATGGTATTCTCCCACATGATCCAGCTCCACCGCATACTTGGCTCCGCCCTGATGAACGCGGCGAATCTGAGTCCGAACGGCATCTCTCTGACTGTGATGGTAATTTCCCTTGCCGAAGGAATAGGGTGTATCCGGATAAAAATAGCTCTTCTCGCAGTCAATGTCCATCATACAGGTAATAACCATGGATGCACCGCCCATAGAGGCCAGCTCTGCATTATGTACATCCCCCGCGCTGACGCCGGCCGCCGCTATAATTCGGTTTTTCAGCACCATTTGATTGATACGGATCGGCTCAAAAATATGTTCATATGCCATAGATTTTATCTTCCTTCCTTATTTTCCTTATCATGCTTTCTTATACGGAGCAAATTGTCTCCCTTTTCAAAACCCAGTACATAGGTTACCGCCGCCGATACCGCGCAGGCGAGCAGACCGCCGATAATGCCGTTTGCCATATTTCCCGCCGGTCCTCCGGCAAAGCTGGCAAATATCATAAAGTTGGCCGTCGCAGCCAGCGTATAAACTCCCGTCCCCGTGACGGCATAATAAATCCCCCCTACGAAACCGCCCACGGCCAGTCCAACAAGAGGGCGGCGGTACTTGATGCCGATGCCGTAAAGTGAAGGTTCCGTAACGCCGCCGATCACCTGGGAGATCAAATAGCCAAACATCTGCGATTTCTCGCCCTTATTGCGCATCCGAAGGAAAGCTCCGATCGCCATCCCCACCACAGCCAGCTGTCCTGCATTAAAGCCAGGCGCCACTATCGTATCAAAACCATTGGCCAAGTAGATCTCCAGACATGCGTAGTAAAGCATCAGATGCGTGCCGCTGATCACCATGAAATTCCACAGGCAGGCGGACAGAGCCGTAGTCAGAATCAGGCAGATGCCATTTAGTCCGGCAAACCCCATCAGAAGATCGCTGATCAGACCGCCCACCACAGAGCCCAGCGGGCCAAACACACAAAGCGTCACCGGCAGCATAATGAGGATCGTCAGTGTGGGAGCCAGCACAGCCTGCAGGGCTGCAGGCAGATATCTCTTGAAAAATCTCTCCACATAAGACATGACCCATACCGATAGGATAATCGGCAGCATACTGGAGGAGTAATTGACTACTGTGCAGGGAATACCAAATACAGTGAAGCTTGCTCCCTCTACGGCCAGCTGCACAAAGGTAGGATGAATCATAATCGCGCCGAGAAACAGGCCCAGCACAGGAGTTGCTCCAAACTTTTTGGCCGCAGTATAGCCAAAATATACCGGCATAAAGTAGAAACCTGCGTCTCCCACAAAAGTAAGCAGTGTGTAAATATCACTTCCCTCGGAGATTATGCCGAGAAGCGACGGCCCCAGCACAGCCAGGACTGCCTTAATCATGGACGCTGCAATCAATACGGGGAGTACCGGCGTCAGGCAGGCCGACAATGCGCTCAGAAGAGAGGAAAGAGACAACTTTCTCTTTTTTTTGTCCAGATTTTCATCGATAGGCTGACTTTTCTGAAATCCTCCTAATTCACAGAGTATCTCATAGAGCGAATTCACCCGCGGCCCTACGATAATCTGCATCTGTTCTCCCATCCACTGAGTGCCCAGTATCCCATCTGTGCGGGCCAATTCTTCTTCTTGAACCAAACTCTTGTCCTTCACCTCAAAGCGCAGTCTGGTCATGCAGTGCGCCAAGTGGCTGACATTATCCTTTCCCCCCACCAGTTCCAGCAGCCGAACCGCCAGTTCTCTGTCATTTTTTTTCGCCATAGTATTCTCCTTCTTTTTGTAAAATAGCCTTCTATACTCACGGCAGCGCTGCGCGCTCTGCGATGCCGGGCAAGCCTTTTTCTATAAATCACATTCCTCATGTACACACAGCCGATTGATATGGAGAATCAGATACAAAATCTCCTCCTCTCCCGTCTCCCAGCCCAGCTTTTCCTCCAGATATCCGCCGATCTTTCTGGCACAGGCCGCCGCCTGCGGCAGTTCGTTCTGAACTTCCCCCGACAGGTCTCCATATACCTCCGACATTCCCTTTACGCCAAATCCGCCTTCTTCCGGCAGTCTGGAGCTGCCTCTCCACAGCAAATAATTAATATGTGTGGCGAAACGCATATAGTTAAAGCTGTCCCGATTGATATGAATGCCAAAAAATTCTTCGATAATACCGGTGATTTCCTCGCAGATCTCCTTCCTCAATCCCTGGTTTTCCTCTGCTGCAGGCGTCTCTCTGGCATTGATAAAGCATACGGCAATTCCAAAGACCTCATCATCCTCCAGCTCCACCCCCTCTGTATTGTTGATAAGACGCAGAGCGTACAGACCTATCTCATATTCCTCAGGATTAGAATATTTAAGTCCGTAAAAGCCAGAATAATTCAGATGCAGCCCTTTTCTGCAGCGATTCACGGCAAACTGGATGTGATCCGCTAGGGTGACAATCAGATTCGGATTCAATGGGCACTGCAGTCTGTCTCTGGCATATTCCAAAATCTGGCCGGACAATTCAAAATACTCATAAGGGATCATCTGAAACAGTTCAAAATATTTCTGGCTGATATTGTAGTATGTTTTCTGAATTATGCTTAGATCTGTGATCTCATAAGGCGGAGTGCGAAACCCGATTCCTTTGCCCAATGCCACCAATTCATTTCCCTTTCCATCTATACAGATGGATACATTATTATTGATATTTTTGATCACACGCATCCGAGTCCCCCTCCCTTGCGATGCCCTCCTGTGTATTCCTATGTTTTTCTTTGCTTTCTTACTTTTCCCACATCTACGCACAAAAAAACTCCGGCGACTTCCCCGAACAAAGCAGCAGCTCTGTCCACATTTAAGGAAAAGCCTCCGAAGAGTAACAAACCTTTTTCTTTTATTTGTCTATATTGTACAGCTTGCACCGTTTAATGTCAAGGTTTATTATAAAATTTTGTCATTCCAAATACAGGCAGGCATGGCCGACCAAAAACCGCACGTCCATACTCACTTTATCGAAAGTATCACTGTACCGCTTGTACATAAGCAAAATAAAAGAGATACGGGGCAAAGTCAATCTCCATCCCGTATCTCCATAGACAATTACTGTTTCAAGATCTCATATCCTGATTTTCCTGATCCTTTTATACTGGATTTTCTCCGGCAGGCTTATCTTCACCGGATTCTTCCGGCTCTTCTGCCGCATTCAGATATCCCTCGATCAGCTCCCAGATCTCCTCTCTCCCCTGCTTCGTCTCGGCAGAAAAAGGAATCAGCAGATCCTCCGCCTCCATGCCAAGGGCGCTGCGCACAAGTTTTACCTGCTTTGCCGTCTGGCTGCGGTTGATCTTGTCGAGCTTGGTGGCGATCACCACCGGGCGGTAGCCGTTGTGAACAATCCAGTCGTACATCTGCCTGTCGTTGGCCCCCGGCTCATGGCGGATATCCACCAGCAGGAAAACCTGGCGCAGCTGACTGGATCTGTGCAGGTATCGCTCGATCATTTTGCCCCACTTCGCCTTCTCCGCCTGGGATACCTTGGCGTAGCCGTATCCCGGCAGGTCCACATAGTAGAAGGCATCGTTGATATTGTAAAAATTGATGGTCTGGGTCTTGCCCGGCTGTGCGGAAGTCCTGGCGTAGGCTTTGCGATTCATCAGCGCGTTAATCAGCGACGACTTACCTACGTTGGACTTTCCGGCAAAGGCAAATTCCGGCTTGTCGTTCTCCGGCAGCTTGCTGGTATAACCGCAGACCGTCTCCAGATTTACGCTCTTTATGATCATCAGGCCGTCTCTCCATCATGTTTGCGGATCATTCTGCGTCTGGGCATACGATCCGAATGCCCTACCGCCACATCCCGGTAAGTCAGAAGAGGTGCAGCTGTCCCGCGAATCGTATCCTCCGTCACCGTGCAGGTGCCGATAGTGTCATCCGAAGGGATCGTATACATAATATCCGTCATCGCCTTCTCAATGATGGCGCGAAGGCCTCTGGCGCCGGTCTTGCGCTCCAGGGCCTGCTTGGCGATCAGCTCCACAGCCTCCGGCGTAAATTTAAGCTGCACGCCGTCCAGGTCAAACAGCTTCTGATACTGCTTTACCAGAGCATTCTTCGGCTCTGTCAGGATGCGGACCAGGGCCTTCTCATCCAGCATATCCAGAGACTGAATCACCGGCACACGGCCGATGAACTCCGGAATCAGCCCGAATTTAATCAGGTCCTCCGGCATCACCTGCTTTAACAGTTTCCCGATATTTTCCTCCTGCTTCTCCGCTACCGTGCCATTGAAGCCGATGGAAGTGCCTGCGCCCACCCGCTTTTCAATGATCTTATCCAGTCCGTCAAAAGCTCCTCCGCAGATAAACAGGATATTGGTGGTATCGATCTGGTACATCTCCTGGTGGGGATGCTTGCGGCCGCCCTGGGGCGGTACGCTGGCCATGGTGCCCTCCAGGATCTTGAGCAGCGCCTGCTGCACACCCTCGCCGGACACATCCCGGGTGATGGACACATTTTCGCCCTTCTTCGTGATCTTGTCGATCTCATCAATATAGACAATACCGTACTCCGCCCGGCTGATGTCATAATCTGCAGCCTGAATCAACTTGAGCAGGATGTTTTCCACGTCCTCCCCCACATAACCGGCCTCCGTAAGCGCGGTGGCATCGGCGATAGCAAAGGGAACGTTCAGAATCTTAGCCAGGGACTGTGCCAGGAAAGTCTTTCCTGAACCGGTAGGACCAAGGAGCAGGATGTTGCTCTTTTGAATCTCCACATCGTCATCGGCAGGCTCCGTCGTGATTCTCTTATAGTGATTGTAAACTGCCACGGACAAGACCTTTTTGGCCTCCTCCTGCCCGATTACATACTGATCCAGGAAGCTTTTGATCTCCTGAGGCTTGAGCAGATTGATCACCCGTTTTTCATCGGTCTCCATCTCCTCCAACTCTTCGTCGATCAGCTCGGCGCAGAGCTCCACGCACTCGTCGCAAATATAGACATTGCCTGTACCGGCAATCAGCTTGCGCACCTGGTCCTGGGTCTTGCCGCAGAAGGAGCAGCGATACTGATTATCAAATTTATTAGCCATTATCTTCCTCTCTCAAAACTGTGATTAGTGGCTTACAATTACCTCATCAATCAAACCGTAAGCCTTGGCCTCCTCGGCGGACATATAATTGTCCCGCTCAGTATCCAGAGCAATCTTTTCCAGAGGCTGACCCGTATTGGCTGCCAGAATCTCATTGAGTTTCTGACGGGTCTGCAAAATCTTATCCGCCACGATCTTGATATCGCTGGCCTGACCCTGAGCTCCGCCGGAGGGCTGATGAATCATAATATCCGCATTGGGCAGAGCATAGCGTTTGCCCTTAGCTCCTCCTGCCAGCAGGAATGCACCCATGCTGGCCGCCATGCCAAGGCAGGTGGTGGATACGTCGCACTTTACAAACTGCATGGTATCGTAGATCGCCAGACCTGCGCTTACGGAGCCGCCAGGGCTGTTGATATAGAAATTGATATCCTTGCTGGGATCCTCGGACTCCAGGAAAAGCATCTGAGCCACGATCAGGCTGGCCGTCACATCATTGACCTCTTCGCTGAGGAAAATAATACGGTCCTTCAAAAGCCGGGAATAAATATCGTAGGAGCGTTCTCCACGACTGGTGGATTCTATTACATAAGGTACCAAACTCATGATTATTCCTCCTTATTTCCATAGTATTTCTCAAATCTGTTATAATGGACAAAGCCAGCCGCCTTTAGCCAGGCGGCTGGTATCTTTAGCTCTTATTGCCTCAGCCCTCCACAGACTGCTCTACAATCAGATCGGCAGCCTTCTGGATCGCCAGGTCCTCCTTCATCTGCTTTTCGGCATCCTCATTCATCAGCTCTTTCAGCTTATCGAGCTCCATCTTGTAATCCTCCGCCATGGAAGCCAGCTCTTTCTCCAGCTCCTCTTCGCTGATCTCAATATTCTCAGCCTTGGCAATGGCTTCCAGCACCAGTCTGGCCTGGATGCGGGACAGAGCCTGCGGCTTCATCTGATCCACCAGCATCTTCTGCGTGGTGCCGGTGTACTGCATATACATCTCGGGAGTGATGCCCTGAGCGCGCATTCTCTGCAGATAATCATCCACCATGTTCTCAGCCTGGGTCTCCACCATCAGGTCCGGGATATCCATCTGGCTGTCCTCGATGATCTTCTTCAGGGCCTCGTCTTCCTTCTTCGCCTTAGCGGAATCAGCCTTCTTCTTCTCCAGATCAGCCTTTACGCTGGCCTTGTATTCGTCCAGGGTCTCATACTCAGAGACTTCGCTGGCAAACTCGTCATCGATCTCCGGCAGCTCCTTGGCCTTGATCTCATTGACCTTAACCTTGAACAGAGCAGGCTTGCCCTTCAGAGAGTCCACGTGATAATCCTCGGGGAAAGTCACATTGACCTCCACCTCATCGCCGGCATTTTTGCCCACCAGCTGATCCTCAAAGGTATCAATAAAGGAGTGGGAACCCAGCTCCAGGGAATAGTCCTCAGACTTGCCGCCGTCGAAAGCTTCTCCGTCCACAAAGCCCTCAAAGTCAATGATCACCGTGTCGCCCAGAGCAGCGGGACGATCCGTCACCGTAACGGTGGTAGCGTTTTTCTCCTGCTCCTTGCCGATCTCAGCCATCACCTCTTCATCGGTCACCTCCGTGTCGGCCTTCTCCACCTGGACACCCTTGTACTGACCCAGAGTCACCTCAGGCTTCACCGCCACGGTGGCGGTAAAGGTTACGCCCTTGCCGCTCTCCACCTCGGTCACGTCGATCTCCGGGCGGGAAACGATTTCCAGGCCGCACTCATCGGCAGCTTTGGAATAGGCGCCGGGCAGAATGCTGTTCACCGCATCCTCATAGAAAATGCCCTTGCCGTACATTTTCTCAATCATCTGTCTCGGCACCTTACCCTTGCGGAAGCCGGGAACATTGAAACGGTTTTTATTCTTTAAAAAGGCCTGCTGGATGGCCTTCTCCAACTCTTCAGCGGATACCTGGACCGTCAGCTTCGCCAGATTTTTTTCCATGTTCTCTACTTGTACACTCATCTTTCTATTTTCCTCCTTCTGACCTGAGGCCGGCCAGTTATTCTTTATCCAAAATCCAATCGATGGCGGGCAGAACCGCATACCGCCCGCGTCAGATGCTGGCATTGCAGTATATTAGTATAGCACAGTCCTTTGCAAAAATCTACTGAAAATTTAGTGAATTTACGGTGTTTTCCCTCATCTGTGCCCGTCCGCAGCCGCCCGGCAGCCGCATTGGTCAGCAATCCGGGTGCTGAATGCTCTCCTTGAGAGCCTCTGCCTTCTCATCCCCTGCCAGCAGACGCACCAGCTCGATCCCCAGATCAATGGCGAAGCCCACGCCCCTGGCTGTAGTAATATTGCCGTCAGTGACCACACCCTGACGCGTGTAGGTTGCGCCCAGGAGCTGCTCCTCCCAGCCGGGATAACAGGTGGCCGTCCTGCCCGCCAGGAGCCCCAGACCGCCCAGGACGCTGGGGGCCGCACAGATAGCTGCCAATCTCTTTCCCTCAGCTGCAGACTCCTTCAGCAGAGCACAGAGTCCCTCGTGTGCCGCCAGGTTAGGTGTGCCGGGCACACCGCCGGGCAGGAACAGGACATCGCTGTCCGAAAAATCTGCCTCCTCAAAAATCTGATCTGCATTTATCTCGATCCGGTGGGAACCGGTCACCTGCCGGCGTCCCATGACCGACACCGTCTGCACTTCGATACCGCCCCGTCTCAGCATATCCACTACCGCCAGGCACTCCACTTCTTCCATTCCATCTGCCATAAATGCACTTACCTTGCTCATTCTTACCTCCTGCCGGCACCGGCCGCAAAATGCAGACGGCCATGCCAAAATTAAAATTGTTTGGGATTGCCATCATTATAACATCAGAGGTATACTGATAGCAAGAGCTTTGTGCCTGCCGCCCGCTGGAAACCCACCCAAAAAAGCTTTCACTATAAAAAGGAGAATATTCACATCTATGGAAATCGAACGCAAATTTTTGGTCCGGGAACTGCCCGGCCCCCTCAGCCAATATGACCACGCCGCTTTAGAACAGGGTTATCTGTGCACCAGTCCTGTGGTTCGGGTGCGCCGTGAGGGAGAGCAATATTATCTGACCTACAAAGGCGGAGGGAAAATGATCCGTGAGGAGTATAACCTTCCCCTCAACGCAGAGGCCTATCGGCATCTCATTGCCAAGGCCGACGGTTTTCGGATCCGCAAGATACGCTACCGCATTCCCCTGCCCGGAGCAGAAGGACTCATCGCAGAGCTCGATGTTTTCATAGAACCCGGCAGGCTGGTGATGGCTGAGGTGGAATTTGCTTCAAAAGAACAGGCGGAGGCCTTCACGCCTCCGCCCTGGTTTGGCGAGGAAGTTACCTTCCGCCGGGAATACCACAATAGTTTTATGAGCTGCTACGGCATCGCCGACTTCCCCGCAAACTGCCCGCCCGGCTTTTTTGCTGCGGCCGACGAAAGCTGACCTTGAGCCTTTCCTCCATTTCCCTCTGCTCCTCCTTAACCCCGGTTTTGCCGTCAAAGCAGCAGTCTGCGCTACCATGTAAGCCCCCGCAGTAGCTGCCCCAGTATCCGCACACTGTCAGCAAAGGTGCGGTAATGGCTGGCCGCATTGCCATCGTAATACAGAGTCTGAATGGGGACCGTTCGGATGGGTATCCCCTTTTTCCCTGCCAGCAAAAGCATATTGAGCTCATACTCATAGCGTTTTCCCCGCAAATTCTCCAGATCTCCCAGCATTCCCGCGGGCAGTCCTCGTAAGCCCGTCTGGGTATCCTCCAGCCGAATGTGGTATAAAACCCCCATGACAAAGGAGACCAGCCGATTGCCCAGGACACCCCTTCCCGGCGGCTCTTCCCGGGCAAAGTGGCGGCAGCCTAGGATCAAACTGTCCGGCCAGGCTGTCAGCTCCCGACATACCCTCAGAACGTCCTCCAGACTGTATTGGCCGTCACAGTCTGCCGTCACGATTCCGCGGCACATCCCCTCCTTCCCCCAGTGCACATTGTACCAGGAGATGGCCGTCTTCAGAGCCGCTCCCTTGCCGCGGTTGCATTCATGGGTGAGCACCCGGCAGCCTGGCAGCTTCTCCAGGGCGCAAAAAACTGGGGCAAACTCCTCTCCGCTCCCATCGTCCACCACAATCACGGGGCCTTCCTGACAGCTGAGCAGCTCTTTTACATAGGGTACAAAGGTCCCCGGCGGCTCATAGGCCGGTATCACGATACAGCAGCAGCTCTTATCTGCCTCCCGCTCATATTCCTCCGGCCTTTCGTATTTTATTTGTTCTCTCCGTTCTGTTTCTCCTCCATGTCCTATCTTTTTTCCGCATTCTGCCCTTTTTTCGTTCATGATGGTCCTCTCCTTTTTATGACCAATTCCTGCTGTATCCTCATTTTAAAGGCAGAGTCCGGATAAAAAGGAGGAGGATTATTTTAGGAATTATTAAGAGACAGGAAAGAAATCCTGAAGTTCCATCAATTCTTATGATGGATAAGTCCCACCGCCTTGGCAAGTTCCATAACCACCAAAGGCACAAACGCCAGCCCCAGTCCCTCCAGGTACAGCACTGAAGGCAGATAGACAAGCTCAAAGGCCACCGAAAGCGGTGTAAAGAGGACAAGCGCCACTAAAATGGTAGACAGAGCCGCCGCACCGTTTAACTTGCTATTAGTAAAGGGACCGATCTTAAACAGAGAACGGTGAGAGCGCATGTTAAAGGCCTGCACTACCTGAGACATGGCAAGTACCAGAAAAGCCATGGTCCGGCCGCCTGCCTCCGTTCCGGTCTGTTTCCATCCCAGCCAGAAGGCAAGAAGAGAAAGCGCACCAAACATGCCTCCCTGCAATACCACCCGGACGCCCATGCCGTGGGCAAATATCCCTTCATTTTTGGGTTTGGGTCTGCGATCCATGATGTCCGCTTCTACTGCCTCCATGCCCAGAGCGATAGCAGGAAGACTATCCGTCACCAGATTGATCCACAATAGCTGCATGGACATCAGAGGAGTCCGCCTCCACAAGATCATCGCAAAAAATACGGTCAGCACCTCGCCGATGTTGGTTCCCAGCAGAAAACCGACCACCTTCTTAATATTATCGTAGATTCCCCGGCCCTCCCGGACTGCATCCACAATGGTGGCGAAATTGTCATCGGTCAATGTCATATCCGCCGCTCCCTTGGCCACGTCGGTACCGGTGATGCCCATAGCGCAGCCGATATCGGCGGCCTTCAGCGCAGGAGCGTCATTGACGCCGTCGCCTGTCATGGAGACGGTCTCTCCCTGCCTCTTCCATGCTTTGACAATACGAATCTTATCCTCCGGCGAAACGCGGGCATAGACGGCAATGCCGCGAACCTGACTGTCCAGCTCCTCATCGCTCATCTGAGCCAGCTGGCTTCCGGCAATCGCCCGGTCGCCTTCCTGCAAAATACCCAGATCCTTTGCAATGGCGGAAGCCGTCACCACATGATCTCCGGTAATCATCACCGGGCGAATGCCGGCCTGCCGGCAGACAGCCACGGCGTCTCTGGCCTCAGGGCGGGGAGGGTCGATCATTCCGAGAAGTCCCATAAAGGTCAGATCCTTTTCCACATTCTCAATACTCACCGGCTCCGGCATTTCATCAAAGACCCGGCTTGCCACAGCCAGCACCCGCAGAGCCTGACCGCTCATCTCGTCATTGACTGCCGATGCCCGTTCCAGATCCCCGGTCGCACATAAGGGGCGAATGCTGTCAAAAGCACCCTTAACCACTGCCACGATCTTTCCATCTATCCGATTAAGCGTCGTCATTCTCTTGCGATCGGAATCAAAGGGCAGCTCCGCCAGACGGGGACACTCTTCATTCAGCTTATCCTTTGGCATACCGTCACGGTGAGCAGCCAGGACAATGGCCGTCTCCGTAGGATCGCCCACATGGTGTTCCTCGCCGTTTTCACCGAAAGTCACCGTGCCGTCGCAGCACAGCGCGCCTGCTTTCAGCAGATTTTTGACAGGTTCTCTGTCCTGTCCGCCGATATTTTCAGCCTCCGGCTCTCCATCCACATAAGCTTTTACCAGAGTCATTCTGTTTTGTGTCAAAGTTCCTGTCTTATCCGAGCAGATAACCGAGGCGCTGCCCAAGGTTTCCACAGCGGGCAGGCGGCGGATAATTGCATTCTTTTTGACCATTCGCTGCACGCCAATGGACAGCACAATGGTGACAATGGCAGGCAGTCCTTCCGGGATGGCCGAAACAGCCAGGGATACCGATGTCATAAACAGTTCCATCACGTCCAGACCATCAATCAGTCCCACCACAAAAATAACACCGCAGGCAAGTAATGCCAGCGCTCCCAGATATTTCCCCAGCTGGGCCAGCTTCAGCTGCAGAGGCGTCTGCGTCTCTTTCTCATCATCCAAAAATCCTGCGATCTTGCCCATCTCCGTATCCATGCCCGTGCCGGTAACTACTGCACGGCCTCGTCCATAGGTCACGCTGCAGCCGGAATACGCCATGTTGATTCGGTCTCCCAGAGGAGCATTATCCGGCACATCTGCTGCAGCATCCTTCTCCGCCGGCACTGATTCTCCGGTCAAGGCCGACTCCTCCACCTTGAGAGCAGAGGACTCCAGAAGTCTTCCGTCTGCCGGTACGAAATCACCGGCCTCCAGGAGGATTACATCCCCGGGCACCAGATTTTCCGCATCGACGACCTGCTCCCTGCCGCCGCGCACCACCTTGGCATGGGGAGCCGACATGCTTTTCAGGGCATCCAAGGCCTTCTCCGCCTTGCTCTCCTGCATTACGCCCATGGCGGCATTGAGTACCACAATCAGCAGAATCAGAAGGGGTTCAAAAAATTCCGAAGGTTCTCTGCTCACAGCCGCCATGACGGCGGACACTCCGGCCGCAGCCAGAAGGATAAGGATCATCACATCCTGAAACTGCTCCAGGAAACGCTGCAGATTGGTCTTCTTTTTCTTTTCTTTCAGGCGATTGGGGCCGTATTTCCCCCGCCTTGCCTCCGCCTCCTCCTCGCTGAGCCCTGTCTGCGGATTGCTTTTCAGCCTTTCCAGCAGTTCATCCATTGAAATGCTGTAATCGTTCATCCTGCTCCTCCTGCTATCTCCTTTTAATCCCCTCCCCAACCGCACTGCGGTATCCGTAAAGCGATAAAGGCAGACTTCAGCTGCCTATACACACATTTTTACAGCCATAATTAGCATATCCGGCAGGGCTGAGGTTTATTCCTGGCGTATTTTATCCGAACACTTCTAAAATAACCAACAATAATTTTAACACACCAAAACGCAATATTAAAAATTGACTTTAAGACACGCGTGTGTTAGAATGCGATAAACGGAGGTAAAAAAATGTTACCCAAAAAAGAAACTCTTACTATTGAATTTAAAAGCGATAAAAAGAAGTATTCTGATGCAGATATCTTTGATGCGGTAGTCGCCTTTGCCAATACAGAAGGCGGAGACTTATATTTGGGAATTGAAAATTCCGGAGAAGTTACAGGAGTCCACGAGAAGCATCAAAATCCAACTACGCTTAGCGCTTTCATTGCGAATAATACAATTCCGCCAGTTGCTGTTCGTACGGAAATACTCAATGATATACATCCTGTACTAAAAATTTCTGTCCCAAAATCATACAGCGGAATTGTTGCCACTATCTCAGGAAAGGTTCTGCGCAGACGTATTAAAGCAGATGGAACTCCCGAAAATGTTCCGATGTATCCTTCTGAATTTGCAACAAGATTATCCGATCTCCGCATGCTGGATTATTCTGCAATGCCTGTATCACAGACTCGCATGACCGATTTTGATCCAATAGAAATTGAACACCTACGCAAATTAATTTTAGTTTATAATGGGGATAAAACGCTGCTAGAACTGGACGATATTGAGCTTTTTAAGGCCCTCGGTTTTGTGCGCGAGCAAAATAGCAATATTGTTCCAACAGTAACAGGGTTGCTTTTAATCGGCAAAACAGAAAAAATAAAGCAGTTTATCCCCACGCATTCTGCCGCTTTTCAAGTTTTGACAGGGACAGAAGTAAGAATTAATGATGATATTACTCTGCCGCTGCTGGCGACAATCGAACGAATCAATACCTATATGGAAGCTTGGAATCCAGAGCAAGAAATCGAAATGGGCTTATTTCGTATGTCAGTATCCGATTTCAGCAAACGAGCCGTTCGCGAGGCCATTATAAATGCATTTAGTCACCGAGATTACACAAAAATGGGACGTGTCCGCGTGGCAATCAGCGATGAAGGGTTGACCATTGCAAACCCTGGAGGCTTCATAGAAGGCGTTACTACAAAAAATCTATTGACAGCTGAACCACATGGCCGAAATCCGCAGCTTGCAGACGCTCTAAAACGTATTGGGCTAGGCGAACGGACAGGACGTGGTATTGATCGTATTTACGAAGGTTCTCTGGTTTATGGAAATCCTCTTCCAGATTATAGTAATTCAACATCTGTCACTGTCTCTTTGTTCATTCCTCGTGGAAAACCAGATGCCCAGATAGTTAAGCTCGTCGCAAATGAACAAAATCGCTTGGGGCATCCTCTTTCACTTAATACTTTGCTTATTTTAAATATATTGAAAGATTTGCCTCGTTCAACAGCAAGTCAGCTCGCTGAAGCTGCCAATCTTTCCGTACCCATCACCAAAAATTGCTTAGATTTTTTGGTAGAAAGCGCTTTGGTGGAATGTTATGGAAATGGCGGAAACCGCACCTATATCTTAGCACCAGCGGTTTACAAAACAAAAGCCCAAAAAATTGGGTATGTACGGCAAGCGGATATTGATAAAAGCCGTTATTTGGAATTGATACTTAAATTGGCCAAATCAAGTGATTTTATTTCCCGAGCTGATGTTGTTCAACTACTGCATGTTAATGAAAATCAAGCATACCGGCTTCTTAAAGAACTTGTAAATCAAAAACTTCTTCAGCCGATAAATAAGGGGCGGTATGCGAAATACCGGCATTATCAAGAAAAAGAAATCAAAAAATAATTTTTATCACATTTTATCGCGTTTTAACGCTTAAAACGGTTTTCTAACGCACGAACG
>CALWGV010000005.1 GCA_944380185.1 uncultured Lachnospiraceae bacterium | reverse complement strand
GGGCGTATCACGGAATACAACTTCTCTATGCTGTCCGGGAAGTACCAAAGCGAACAGGCTGAACTGGACGAAAAGATTGAACAGCTTCAATCCGCTATCGCCACTGAAAGCCAGAACGCCGCAGACGCAGAAAAATGGATTGCCTTGATGAAAGAGTGCGTCAATCCAACGGAATTGACTGCCGAACTTTTGAATACGCTGATTGAAAAAATCGTTGTCCATGAAGCGGTCAAAGGTGAGGACGGAAGCCGGGAACAGGAGGTAGAAATCTTCTACCGCTTTATCGGCAAGATTGATTGAATGACACCAATATCTTTAACTATGTGATACCGGCAGGGCTTACCGCTCTTTTCCACGATATCCGAATATCTCAGGATGTCTGCATAATTCAGATCCGTGCCATAGTTCTCCCCGGGCTGTACCGAGCACTCCAGCACGTCGATCTGGGAGCGTCTCACGGCATCCAAAGTATTTTGATTGTAAGTGTAATCGATAGCCGCCATCTTGGTCAGGACTTTGCTCTCCATCATATGGCAGGGCAGATGATGGGTATAGGCGCTGAAAAATCCCAGTCCCATCTCTTCCAGCTCCACTCTCTCCTCCGGAGTGATAAAGGCGTCCTCTCCGCCGGGCACCAGACCCACCGGCACATCGCCGCACAGGGCAATCAGCTCCTTTAAAAACTCCTTGTTCTCCGCATAGGAGCCAAAGGTGTGGCCGCTGGCTCTGTGCCATACATTGCAGTGAACCTTCACCGCCATGGCGCCGCCCTCCAGAGCTGCCTTTGCCAGCTCCAAATCATTGGACGGAAGACTGACTACCAGAGAAAACTTGTTGTTCACAATACGTTCCTTAAAGCTCATGGTAATACCTCCTAATATTTTCGAGGATCTCTCCCCCATATGATCAGGCAAACAGTACGCTCTCCCGCACTCTTGCGGCCAGAGCGTCCGCCGCCTGTGACATATCTTTCTGATCCAACCGCAAAATCCCGGGCGACTGCCTTCCGGACAGCTGCTTTTTCACCTGGGCACTCAGTCTGCGCACCAGCCTCTCATCCACGCCGGGACCGGACACAAACACGGCATCCAAAGGGAACATCATGCACAAAACGGCAATAATCCGGCCCAGATTCCTCTCCTGACGCGTTCCGGCCATGGGCTGCGCCGGCAGAAATCCTCCCCTTTTCTCCTTTTGTCCGGCTGCGCTGTCCTGTTCTTCCAGAGACAGGCCTTCCAGGAAAGGAGCCATATCCGCGCAGAAGCCCTCTCGCAAAGGCAGGAGCTTTCCCTCCACCGTAACGCTGGCCACCACATTCGCCCCCACCGCAATATGGGCACTGCTTCGCACAGCCTCATCAGACGACCTGTTCAGAGCATTCGTCACGGTATAAACCTGGGAATACTCCTCCACCACCGGCACGCGATACTGCGTGATCAGTGACTCTCTGAGGGAAATGCTTGCGGAGGAAACTCCGGTAGAGTACATCACATTGAAATCGCAGGCCCGCATATCTTCCTGAAACAACAGCCCCAGACCGGCCAGTACGCCGTACTGCTGAGCCTCTCTCTCCAGGCTTTTTACAATGCCCTCCGAAATCAAAGCCAGAAGCTCGTTGCCGTCTGAAAAGGTTTCCGACAGGCATATGCTCTCCCTGTTTTGAAGAGCCATGTCAAAGCGGGTCAGATATATCCCTTTTCGTCCGATCTCCACCACGATAATGTAGCCGTAGTCCGCATTGACCGTCAGTTCTGTCCTGCTGCGGCCCGCCGTGGAAATCCGCACGCCGCTCTCGGTCAGAAGCCCGTCTGCCAAAAGTTCGCCGACTAAGCTGGATACCGTACTGGGAGAAAGCTCCGTCCTGCCGGCAATCTCGATGCGGGACAGAGCCCCGTGCTCCAGCACCGTGCGCATAATCAGCTGCCGATTCTTCCTCTTCATGTCGTGCAGTCCGCTTTTCTTCATGTTCTTCCTCCCTTCCCTTCGATTTCAATCCGCATAGAGCGGTGTTTTCATCCGGCAAAAACAACCCGAAAACATAATTTACGTCTCTTATTTCGGACTCAAAAATCGTTTTTTCGGTCTCCGAAATAAGATGCTTTTACTATAGCACCACTGTTTTTCCTTTGCAAGTCTTTTGTAGGGTTTCTCTGTTTTTCACAAAATCTTCACTGGATCTTTGTGCACATTGTCCGAGTCAATAACCGCCGCAGCCATGCGTTCTGCGTCAGGAAGGCATGACAAAACTGTCGGGTGCAAGCCGGCAGATCATATAAGCGTCTGCGCATTCCATCCGCAAATCTTTCCGGCATGGATTGCGCAGACGCTTCATAAACTGATATAAAAGAATTCTGCGTTCGGAGGGACATATGAGCGCAAAGACGAAAATAGTAGTACTTCGGATGAAGGAGCTGATCTACACCGCTATCTTTGTGGGGTTAGCCATCCTGCTGGTTGTCCTCTTTCTCGCCATGTTTGGCGGCAAGGATGATGAGGAGACGGCTGCCACCGGTGCTGCCGGCTACATACCCGGCGTCTATACGGCGTCCCTGTCCTTAAGCGGACAGAATCTGGATGTGGAGGTTACCGTGAATTCCGATGAGATCCAGGCTATCCGTCTGGTCAATCTGGACGAAACCGTAACCACCATGTACCCCCTGATGGAGCCTACTCTCGAAAGTCTGGCCGCACAGATTATCGAAAAACAGTCCACCGAGGAAATCACTTATACCGACAGCACCAAATACACCAGCTATGTGCTGCTTAAGGCCGTCCAGACCGCCCTGGACAAAGCTCGGCCCGCACAGTAGCCCGCAATCCAAGGATTGCTGTTGTCCGGTTCTCTGGGCATGATGCCCGGATCTTTCTGCCGGATTATATCTGTGAATTTTTTATTAATTCCGGGCAGCTCCCCTTGACTTTTTAGTACGTTCGTACTAGTATATGGTTTAGTACATATGTACTAACCATATGTGCCGACTTTACAGATGTACATGTTTCAAGAGGAGGAAACAACGATGAGAAAAACAATCAAGAAGATCATGGCCGGCTGCCTGGCACTGACCATGCTGGCTGCTCTGGCCGGCTGCTCCAGCGAGAGCGCCGAGACCACCGGCGCCGCCACGGAGGCCGCAGAAACGACCGCACAGGCCACGGAAGCGGAGACCGCCGCTGAGACCGAGGCGGAGACGGAAACCGAAGCCGCCGTCGAGGTAGAGTACCGCGATATCGATGTGGATGCCCTGGTGGCTGAAGGAGCAAACATTGTGTATGCCACGTCCTACGGTATCTACAGCATGGAAGGCGATGCAGTGGACAGCGCCATCAAGGCTGTCGTTTACTATGATCTGGACAGCGAAGATGTGGTCTATATTGAGTTTGAGGAGGCTCTTCTGCCCTATGCCGCCAGCGGAGCCACCGGTTGGGGTCTGCTTGACGAGGACACCGCTGCTGCCCTGGGCGACGATGTGATTGCGCTGGAGAGCGGCTCTTATCCGATGTACTTCGAAGTGGGCGGTATTCAGTGGACCGGCGCAGCCGATGAAAATGGCGGAATCACCTACACTGCTGAGATCGACGGTGAAGAAGTCGATTTCCTGTCCTATGTCTCCACCGCAGAGGGCGGCGCCTGGTATCACGACAATATGGCCGACGGAGCCGTGCTTCTGACTGCTGACGGCGAGGAGGCTGCCACTGTGGAGATCGGCACCAAGGCTTCCATCAATCACGGCGTTGATTTCTGGCCCAGTTCCATCACCTTCCCCGGCAATCTGGAGCTGATCAAGAACTATGTCTATGACAACGGCGTAAATTACGATTATGCTCCCGACGGAGACGACATGGTCCAGAATGAGGACGGTCAGTGGGTCGTGGCCGATGTGGTGACCGGAGCCACTCTGGCCGGCACGCCCAACTACCTGAATCTGGTAAAGGAAGCGGTCGATGAGATTACCGCCGGCAACTACACGGCAGTGGAATAACAGGCCGGCATAATCCCTTTCACATCCCAATAAAAAAATCCACACGTCATTCTTGCTTTCACCGCTTATGAATGAACGTGTGGATTTTCTTTTGCCTTATATTTGCTTTTCCTTATTACGCTTTTTCCTTTTATTCCACCTTTGCTCCGCATTTGCCGCAGAATCGGCTTCTGGCGCTGAGCTTGTTTCCGCATACAGGGCAGAATCGTTCTCCCGGCTGCTCATCCTTCGCTGCAGGCTCGGGCTGAGGCCCAGGCGCAGGTTTCCGTGTCGCTTCCGGTTCGGCTTCCATTTCCACTTCCGATTCCGGTGCAGGTTCCGGCACCGGTTCGGGAGCAGGTTCGGGTTCCGGTGCAGGTTCCGGCACCGATTCAGACTCGGACTCCGGTTCGGGGTCGGGCATCCTTGCCGTCTCCGTCTCCTTCTGCTCTTCTTTAGTCCGTCCCCTCTTTTTCAGCATAAGCGCACCCAGGGCCGCAAGCACTGCTCCTGCCAGGATGACAATCCAGTAAAACCGGCTCAGCCTGCCCACCCAGACGGCTGTAAAAAGGAGATTGACCCCCCAGGTCCGGCTGAACAGATACAGACCGGCGATGAGAAAAATCACGCCGATGGCAAGAAGAATATATCCTGTCCGCCGTCCGCCTTTTGTTCCAGCCGTCTTTTTTTGGAGTGCTTCACTTGCGGCGGCTTTTTCTTTCTTTATCCGCTTTTTCTTAGAACCCATTTTGTCCTCCATTCTGACCATCCGCATCCTGGTCCTGCGCATCCTGATTCTGGGTGTCCGGCTCCTCCGCGCCGGAGCCGCCGATCTGCCTGAAATAATTTGCCAAAGGTTCCTGCCCCTGCTCTTTGGCAATGTCCTCAGGACTTACCCCAACGTGGTACTCCTCCTCGGCAAAGGCATCCTCATCGGCAAGCGACACTTTCAGATCCCGAAGAAATTCCTCCGGCTCATGGACCGCTTCAAATTCCAGCACATAGTCATTGGTCATGGTGGTGCCGATCTGCGCATAAATCTGCCCCAGCACCTCCGTGGATTCCGCCTGCAGGAACTGGCCTCCGCAGCTCTGCGCGATATACTCCATGTAGGCCACATCCACACCGCCAAAGCCGATGGTATAGACGATGATATTCTGCCGGTTCAGCTCGGCTAACACCTCATCAATCATATCGGAACTTCCGTCCGCACCGTCGGAGAGGAGGATGATCACCCTCCGACCGGACTCTGCCGCCAGCATATCGCCGGCCTGAGCAAGTCCCAGGGCAATGCTGGTGCCGCCTCTGGCATCGGTGGCATCGATCATCTGTCTGAGCGTATTTCTCTCCGTGGAAATGGGTGTGCTCTCGGTCACATCATCAAAGGTTACCAGCCCCATCCGCATATCCTCCGGCGCAGTCCGGGCAAAATTGGACACGGCCGCTTTGGTGTCGTCCATAGGCTGACCATCCATACTGCCGCTGCGGTCTACCACCAGCACCAGGGAAGTGTCTGTCGTCTCTTCCTCCAGCTCATCCTCCGTCAAAAGAGTGAAATCCTGAGCCTCGCTCATATCCTCCAGCAGGAAATCGCTGTCGGAGAGAGTTCCCTCCGTGTCCACCGCCACATTTACCGTTACCCGCACGGTGGGGAAACGGCTGGTGTCGATGGCCCGAATAATCAGACCGTGATAATAGTGATCCAGCACCTCCAGAAGCCAGGAATAAAAGCTTCTCTCTGTCAATTCGCCGTAATAGCTGTAATCGTCAGTGTCTGCGCCGAAGTAGTCAAAGAGATTTTCGATGCTGTTCCATATGCTCTCAGTGCTGGAGCCGCCGTCCTGGGTCTGATAGGAATACCAGTCCGTGTCGGTGTTGTCCGTCTGATAGTTGTCGGCCATATCCATCATCAGCATGGCAGCCGGTTCATCAGAGGTCCCTTCCTCCACGGTTTCCAGCACATCCACCATGAAATCCTCGGCCTTATCCTCCTCTCGCGCCTGATAGTAGAGTCTGGCCAGCTCGATCTTGTACATCACGGTGCTCTTCTCCTCCACAGGAGTGGTCACCTCAATGAAATTGATCGCCTTATTCGCCGCCCTGATTTCTGCCAGCTCCTCCAGACTGTCGATCTGCAGAAGGATTTGTTCGCTCTCCTCCTGTTTTTCCTGCCTGGCTGCCTCGTCGGTCAGCTGCGTGTATTCGTTATAGACCTCCTGATACTGCGCCTCCAGCTCCCAAATCTGTTGCTGCAGCTGAGTTATCTCCTCGTCCGCAGGATTATAGAGCCGACTCTGATTGGCCACCACATTGGCCAGGCTGGCTCTGTTTTCAAAGCTGTCGCTCTTTTCAAATTGGCTCATGGCCGTATCCAGCATGGCCTGATAATCCGCCGTTTGGATGGCGTACACCGCCGCCACCTCGTCCGCCATCAGCGAATCCTCCTGGGTCGGCTCGCCGGAATAATAGCCCTCCTGAACCAGGGAGAGCATCTGTGCTACGCTCTCACTGTCGTCAAAGGACGGAATTTCTTCTTTGACCTGATAGAGAAGCGTCATCAGCTCGCCGCGAAGCTCCTCCTCCAGCTGCGACCGCTCTGTCTCCGCTTCGCTGCTCTCCGGATCCAAAGCGTCTCTGCCTGCCTGGTAATCGGTAAAGGCAGTCTGCGCATCCAGAAGAATCGCATCGTCGCTCATCGTCTGCAGATAGATGCCAATGTAGCGAAGGCCTCTGTCTGCATCCAGCTGAAAGCCGGCAGCCAGCACCATCAGCTGCTTTGACTCTTCGTTGGGACTCAGCTGATCGGCTTGAGCCGCCATGGAAGCACCATTGGAATAATCCCCCATTTCCATCAGTCTAACGGCCACATAGTTCCTCTGATCGGCCAGAGTGCGTTCTCTGCCGTTCATCAGCAAAGGCCCTGCCAAAAGCACTGCCCCAGCTGCCGCCAGCACAACGCCGACAGCCAGCTGGAATATCGTGCCGGACAATTTCCTGTTTTTCCGTCTGATCACGGCGAGCAGAGCAAGCACCAGACCGGCCAGAAGGACAAGCGCACAGATTCCCATTTTAATCCAAACCCAGATACTCACTCTTCTTCACCTCCCAGATTAAGCAGATCCACATCCAGACGTTCCAGACGGGGATAGATGGCTCTCACCGTCTCCAGGTCGTCTATGGGGTTTCCCTTCAGCATCAGCACCCGCAGCGACGCAAGGCCGGTGAGACTGGACAGATTGCTCACCTGATTGTCATACATCCACAGCTCCTCCAATGCCGTCAGGTTCTGGACCGGCGTGAGATCGGTGACCTGATTGTCAGCAAAGTCCAGGTAAGTCAGATTGGTAAGTCCCTCGATTCCGGTCAGCGCGCTCAGGCGGTTGCCCCAGAGGCTTAAAGTAGTGAGATTATTCAGACCGGCCAGCGGACTCAAATTGCTGATTTGGTTCCAGCCCAGATTGAGAGCCTGCAGCCCGGCAAGCCCCGACAGCACCTGGATATCCGCATCTGTCAGCTGATCCTCCACCAGAGACAGTTCCGTAATGCCGGTGCAGCGGGCCAGACCGCTGATATCCAGATCCCCCTGGTATCCCACCACCAGCCGGCGCAGATAGGGCATATACTGCAGATCGTTCAGGGTGCTGATCTGCCCCGTCCCGCTGAAGGTATACTCGCTGCCATTGACGATATAGATTCCCTCCTTCAGGTTTACCGTGTACTCATCTGCACCGGAGCTCACTGTGCTGCCCACGATGTAGAGCTCGGTAATCTGCTCGATATCGTCATTGTAGATCGGCTCTGAGCTGGGAATCTCCAGCGTATCCCGGATAATCCGTTCAATAACCGGCTCCTCCAGTACGACCTCCACATCCCGGATCTGCAAATCATACTCATAGACGGCAATATCGCTCTGATAGCCAATGCTGTTGACCGCTATGGCCCTGATCTGCGTGACGCCATTGGGCAGGATCAGAGGCTCGGTGTAAACCGGAGACTGCGTGGTAGGATCTGTTCCATCCAGAGTATAATAGATGATCTGCCCATCGGCAGCCGGAATCAGCTCCACCGCAATACGGTCCTGATAGGCTCCCGCCTCATAGCTGGTGCCGGGAGCCTGTGGTCTGGTCAGCTCATAGAGAACGGTGATCGCCTCGTCTTCCACCTTCTCATGAGCCTCATCCAGCAGCTGCCTGGCCTCATCCAGCTTGCTCTGCTGGATATACAGCTGAGCAAGCAGCTCATAGATCTCCGCCTGGCTGTCGTCCTCCTCCAGCATATCCTGGTAGACGCTCTCCGCGTAGCTGTCCTGGCCCAAGCCCTGATAGGCCTCCGCCAGACCCAGGTTTGCGTCCCGGTTGCTGTCATCCACCTCCAGTGCCTGCCGGTAATAGACCACAGCCTGATTATAGTCGAGCTCCTCCAGACAGCGGTTTCCCTCCTCCAGGCTCACATTCAGCCGATGATTCCGGCTGCCCACCAGCCATAAGACCACTCCCGCCACGATGAGAAGAACGACGGGAATCCCGATCAGCAGCACCTTATGCCTCTTCCAAAGGTTTCTCATCTCACAGCTCTCCTTCCTCTATCTGCTTGTACAATTTTTTTCTCTTTTTGCGGAAGACCGGCAGCAAAATAATCAGCACAAGCAGAGATGCAGCCATTCCTGCCAGCCCCCCATACCACAGCAAATCCGCCATTTTTTATTCCTCCTCGATCCATCCCAGAGCCTGCAGTTCTTCCAGAAGCTCCTCCAGATAGTTGACCTCCGAATCCTGTATCTGATCCGCTCCCTGAGCACGATAGAGCGCAAGGCACTCCCGGGCATACTGGGCAAACAGAGTATAATCCCGCGCCGCGCTGTCCGCTTGGGACTGCACTTCATATTCCAGAAAGGCCAGGCGCTTGGCGATCAGATAAGTCTCGGGGAACTTTTCTTGGGCCTCCGTGAAAGTAGCGCGGGCCGCCTCGTATTCGCCCAATCCCTGCTGTGCCACTCCCTTATTGAGCCAGGTGGCCAGGGTATCATAGCCTGCCCCTTCGATCTCGTCGAGCACACGGAGAGCATTCTCGTAATAGGACCGATCGCCGGTAGCCCTGGCTGCGTCGCTGTAAGCCTGGACCAGGCGCTCCCATACAGGAGGCCGGTCTTCCTCCTCCAGACTCTCCTCCACAGCCGAAAGCATGCTGATTCTCTCTTCATATCCTTTCTGCTCGTCTGTCTCCTCGTAGAGCTGATCCAGCTTGAGCGCCGCCCGCAGACGGATATCCGCATCTTCCGAATCAAGGATAGCGGTAAGATTTTCCCTGGCCGCAGTGTAATCCCCGCTTGCCATGGCGATTTCTCCCGAAAGCAGAGCTATGCCGTCTGTCCCCAGCCCCTGCGCCTTCGCCTGCCCAAGCGCTTCCTCTGCCTGAGCCAGATCACCCAGGCGGGCCAGCGCTATGCCGTAATCCCGGTAATACTCCGGCCGTTGGTCATCCAGGAAGATGGCGCTGCGAAAAGCGCTCGCCGCCTCCTCATACTCCTCCAGATTCAGATAGCAGCAGCCCTCCAGATACCATGCCTGGCCAAAATCCGGCTGACTGCTGTACCGGCTAGTCCCTGTCACCTGCTCACTTAGGTACCGGGCCGCTTCCTCGTATTCTCCCTCTTCATAATACAGCTGGGCCTGCTCCATGGAGGAGGCAAAACTCTGGGCAATTCTCCCCTGCCATCCGAAATAGGCGGCTGCGGCGGAACCCAGAAAGCACAAAAGCACCAAAAGAATGGTCAAATCCTGCGCCGCCAGAAGCCTCTTGTAACGTCTGGTGGAGCGCACCAGCTGTCCCATGGCCCTGCGCATCTGCGCCGCGCTCTGAAATCTGTCCTTCGGATTCTGTGCGAGACCGTGCATCAAAACATGGGCAAAGGCATCGTTCACCGAGGGCACCAGCTGATCGATCGGCGTCTGGCTTCCCTCATAACAGGGCGCCGTCCGTCTGCCGGTGAGCAAGGTATACATCGTAGCGCAGGCGCTGTAGATATCGCTGCGCTCATCCACCGTCATCCCTTTGCCGTACCGGCCGGTCATTCTCTCCTCCTGGCGCAGAAGGGCAGCCGTCCTGCCCCCGAGTGCGGACATGCCAGGACCTGCCCCGGGCCGCGGCGAAGCAGAATCCGCAGGACTGGCTGCCCGCCGGGCTGTCCGCCCTTCTGTATACGCTCCCTTCGGGCTCCAGCCGTCTCCGGCAATATCGGTGTCGTCCAGGTCCAGGGCGATATCCGTATCGTCCCAGGAAAAAGCTCCTGCATCCCGGGACGCGGCCGCTTCACGGGAAAGAGCGGCGTCCCTTTTCAGATGCTCGCCCCAGACGATCAGCTGCTCCACGGGAGAATAGCCCTCCGAGTAGCCTACCATCTGCTCTTCCTTGGCGCTTCCGGCCACCAGAGACACATTGAAATCGATGAGGCAGATATCGTTTTGCGGCGTCAGCATCAGATTTCCCGGCTTGATGTCGCCGTGAATCACGCCGGCCCCGTGCAGATACTCCAGCACCTGTGCCAGCTGATTTGTCCAGCGGATCACATCCTTCTGTGCAAACCGCTTCCCCTCCTGCAAAAGCTCCAGGAAAGACTTGCCCTCGATAAACTCCATCACCGTATAGACTTCGTCCTCGTAGGACCAGAAGTCAAAAATCTGCGGGAGATAACTGTTCTTTAACCCCAGCAGGATCTTTTTCTCCCGCTCTCCCCCGATCAGCTCCAGCTTGTCTTCGCGGATTTTCTTCAAAATCACCTTCTGGTTCAGCCGGCGATGGACAGCCGAATAAATGATTCCTCCGCCGCCTGAATTGATCCTGCGAATATCGTCATAGGTCTCCGCCAGCTTTGCCAGAAATTCTTCTTTGTTCTGAAAGCCTCCGCTTTGATCAAAATTCTGTCTCATCTGTATTTTCCCATCCCATGCTCATTCTCTCCTCCGCCCGTCTGTCCGCAAGCCCTGACAGAAACCCTCTGATGCCGCTCTCTGCGCAAAGCCGCATAAAACCCACCGAGATATTATCCCTTTCTCCGCGGCTTTCGGCCCGCCTGATCAGCTCTCTACAGCCCTCATCAGGTCCCGCAAAGGAATCTCTTTCAAAAAACCACTGCAGATCATCCTCGCCCATGGTTTTATAAAAGCCGTCGGAACAGTACAGCACCACGTCTCCCGTCTCCAGGCGGACCCGCGCTGTCTCAAGGACGAGGGGCTCTGCTTTTCCCACATAGTTGGCCAGACACAGCTTCAGGCGTCCGCCTCTCTCCTGCCAGACCGACTGATCCTTGGTCAGAAGCTGCCAACGCCCTCTCCTTCCCCGATAAATCCTGCTGTCCCCTGCTTGATAGCAGTGCAGATTTCTGCCCACCAGAAGGCAGGCAGACACCGTGGCCCCTGTGCGAATGCCCTTCTCCTCCCACAGATCACAGCATATTCTGTGATTTGCCTCCTGGAGCGTCCGCTCAAAGGACAAGGACAGCTCTTCCTCCGGCTGTTCTTCTACGCTGCAAAACCACTGATAGGCAAGATCCCGGATAAGAGCCGCCGCCAGCTCGCCTCTGGCTAACCCGCTGATCCCGTCGCTCACCACACCCAGAGCCGTCCAATCCTTCTTTCGTCTCCTGCTGCAGAACAGAATGCCGTCCTGATTTACCGGCTTTATCCGTCCCGCCTCCGTGGCGCAGCCTCCCCATACTCCCATTCTGCTCTCCTACAGTACCACCTGATAGACCAGCTGGTATTTCTCCGAAAATGTAACCAGATCGCCGGCCTTCAGCCGATAAGCCTTGTTGGGGATGCAGCGCTCGCCGTTTACAAAGGTGCCGCTGCTGGAGTTTAAATCGCACAGATAGTAAACTCCTCCCTCCATAAAAATCCTGGCCTGCTGTTTGCTGACGCCGCGGATCTCCGCCGGGAACATATAATCGCTGATGATATTCATGCTGTTTTTTCTGCCGATGCTCATGCCGGCCGGTCCCATCTGAAGGGGGATGAAAGGCGGCGGCGACGAGATGGCGGCGGAACACAGTTCCAGATGAGGCTCCGAAGAAGATGAGCCTCCGATATCCGTCCCCTCGTCCAGATCCATGGGACCGCGGGGGATCTCATAGCTTTCCGGCCGGCCCGAAAAAGCAGCCTGTACGATCACAGGTTCCTCAGGCTGCGCCGTCTCCTTGGCCTTCTTTTTGTCCCTGCGGCTCACCTTTTCCTTCTTTTCTTTTTTCTCCGGCTTCGCTGCTTTCTCCGGCTTATCCGGCTTCTCCTTTTTCCCTCCAAACAGACCGAAATGCCTCTCCTTTTTGACCGGTTTCTTTGCCTCCCCGTCCATCAGCTGATTGAGCCAGTCATCCTCCTCCTCACCGGAGGGCGTCTTTACGGCTGAAGGCTGCGGCTGTCCGCCCATAGGCTTTTCCTCCGTGCGGCCCATAACCGCTCCCCTGTCCTCATGCCGGCTCGCGGACGGCTGACCCAGGCCGGGATGAGCTGCGCTGTACTGCCCTGCCGCAGATCCGGCCGCTGTCTGATACGGCGTCTGAGGAGACGGAGACGGCTGCGGCTGAGACTGCAGCGGCGACGGCTGGCGCCCTGGGCCGGAAACAGCGGAAGCGGAAGACTTAAGCGACGGGAAGCGGGATTCATAGTTATTCACCAGTTCCAAAAGTCCCGACAGCGAATATGCGCCGCCATTTAAATATTGGAGCAGTGAAATCTGCAGATCACCGGCATTTCCCGCCAGTCTGGTCCCCAAGATCAGATTCTGAAAAAACTCTTTCATCTCCTCCTCACTCATGACCTCCTCCGCCAGAGGAAGATAGACCAGAGACACATCCATGGTATCTCGGTCCACAAAGATGATATGTGTATCCAGACAGAAGTTATGATAGTCCAAAAACCAGTCCCCGCAGCTTTTCTGCGCCTGCAGCAGATTTTTCAGCACGTGCAGGAACTGTCCCGCAGACAGGCCGTCCTGCAGATTAGACAGGCTCACTCCCTTTGTCATTCGGTAGCGAAACTGCACCCGGTCATTGATCTCCACCACCGACAGCTTCAGCATAAACGGAGGCCAGTCTCTCTCCAGAACCCGCTCTGCCGTCTCATCCCTGCGGCTGTCCTCCAGCTCGATGGTCACATAGTTTTCCCCGCCGATTCGGCAAAAATCAAAGCCCGTTTTCATTCCTCTTCCCCTCCATCGTAATTCAGCAGCAGAAGACCCGCAGAACCATTCATCCTGGCGACGGCCGCTCCGGCAAAAAAGCTGCCCGCCTCCTCGTAGACCGGTTCGATGACCATCTCTCCCGACGCATTGATATAGCCCCACACATCGCCCTGCTTTACTGCCGCCAGTCCGCTGTTAAAGGACAAAGCGTCATCATACTGGCATGCAATCTGCACCGCACCGGTGCGGTCGGCAAAGCCCCACCGGCCTGAGTCGTCGCAGACGGCGATCAGCTCATCGCTCCCCGGCGCTTTGGCATCGGCAAAGCGAAAACCCGAAACCTCCGTTCCATCCGCGTTCACCAGCACGCAGACGCCATCCTTTTGGGCCACCAGCACTCCGCCATTTACCGCATAGCCTCTCTCGTCCAGCCGGACATTGTCCCAGATAAACTCCGTCACATAGTTGCCGCCGTCATCCATCAGAGCCCATTTTCCGTTCTGACACACCGCCGCAAATCCCTCGGAATTCATGCTGTAGGCGTCAAACTGGAAGCTCGCGGCGATCGGCTCTCCCTCGATGCCGTAATAGCTCCAGGTCTCGCCCACCTTGCCCAGCACACGTCTGCCGTCAAAGATGCCTAAGCCTTCCGTCATCGCTTCATCCTGCGCCGAATAGAGACTGCCGTCCTCCAGAATCACATAATAGCGGTCCCCGGTCCTCGCCAGCGCGTAGCCGCCGCTGAAGGCGCTGACCCAGTCGTATTTCATGTCGATGGCTACCGTTCCGCTCTCCTCCACAAATCCCCAGAGGCTTCCATTATTGACAGGATAATATCCGTTATCTCCCGCCGGCTTGATCTCGGCATAGCCCAGATTGCGCCAGCGATATCCGTAGCGATTCTCTTCCCACAGGCGCGTAAGCTCTCCGTCGGTCTCCCCAAGGTTTTCTATTCCTTCTGCCAAGATCGGCAGAGCGCGGTTGGAAAGGCCCATGGAGAGATAGTAATTGGCCGCCGCCACATACTCATCGGCAGAGGCCCGATTCTCGGCCGCCCGCTCCTCCACCAGCTGCACATAGCTGGCCATATCGCCGTAGGCGTAATAAGTCTCCAGCAGCCTCTGCTCGATCTCCTCCTCGTCCGCCGCTTCCTCTGCATAGCCTAAGGCCTCCTTATAAAGCGGAATAGCCCGCACATAGAGTCTGTCGGCGGCATAATCATCCGCCTGCGCCAAAAGTCTTGCCTGGGTCTGCGCAGGGCTTTCCGTATGTCCCATCAGCATCCCGGCCCAGCACACTGCCAAAAAAACCACCATCACCAGCACGATCCGAGTCTTTGCCTTAGCCATCTTCGTCCTCTTTTCCTGATTCTTTTCCTGATTCTTTTTCCGGATTATCTTTCCCGCTCTTCTTTTGCCAATCTTTCTTGGCCGAGCCGTTTATCCTATCCAAGGAGTACCGTGATCACAGTTCCGATCCAGAGGAAAGGAACCATGGGAATCCCATCTTTCCAGCTCATCTTTTTTCTGGCGATCTGCACCAGCGCATAGACACAGCTGAGCACCGAGCCGAACAAAAGGGCCGGCAGGATCCGGGAGACCGTCAGATACAGTCCCAGGACAAAGGAGAGCTTTACATCCCCTCCTCCCAGCTGCCCCCTGGTCACCAGATAGAGCACCAGAAAGATGATGCCGGAAAACGCCGCTCCGCCTGCGCTGCGAAACACCAGCGCAAGTCCCTCCTCCACGGAGAAAAAGACCGTGGCTGACGCCGCCGTCAGAGCCCAGAACAGAAGCATCAGCATAAGCACCTTGCCCGGCACCCAGTAAAAGCGCAAATCCGACAGGCACAATACGGTTAACCCTGTCAGAAGCCCGAAATCCAGCGCCATCTGCACCAGATCCCCGAAATTCAGAGCCGTGCGCAGCCCCGCAAAGATAAACAGCAGCGCGGACAGCCAAAGCTCCCTGCTCTCCATGATGAAAATCCCCTTGGTCCTGGGGGAATACTCTTTCTTTCGTTCTACAAAACCTGCCAGGAGATGAAACAGCACAGCCGCCGCCCCTCCCGCCAGGATTCCCGTCACAATCCGAGCCATCCTAATCGTCCCTCTCTACCTCATCCTTCGTAGCCGCTGCCGTCACCGGTCCACGCCGGTATACTGACCCGCTGCACCACATGGAGCTGCGGCGATATGCCCAGCAGATTTAACATGGGGATCTCCACATCGTACTCCACAATCAAGTCCACCATCCGATAATCCGGATCGCAGAAGAGCGTGGATTTGCTGAAATCCAGGCCGTCAAAACCATCCACCACACCGTAGCTTCTCAGATACGCATCGGCGCTGCGGCCGTCCTCCGACACATAGCTCATATCCAGATATTTTTCCGCCAGCGCCTTGCCTGCGCTGGCCGCAATAACACTTTTGGCAAACTCCCCGGCCCGATTGATTCCCATATAGATGAGACCGTTGAGCAGATCCTGGGGATTGCTGAAAAGATCCGCCAGCATTTCCGCCGAGGCCTTCACGGAATCATAAGTCCCCTGCGTCTGCTGCACCAGACCGCTCACCGCCGCCTCCACCGAATCGGAATTGCCGGAGACCACACTCTGGCCGCTGCCGTATAGCTCCTCCAGCGCCCCTATACTGTCGATTACCTGGCTCACCGTATCATCCACCGCTCCGGCGCTGGCCGCTCCGTCCGCATTGATCTGCTGATCCGCCGCCCGCAGGTCGAAGGCATCGTAGAGATATCCGTAGCTGGCAATTTCCGTGGCTGCCTGGGTGATGGAATACTGTACTTTGTTATGTATGGTAAACAGATTGATTAACATGATGATCGCCGCCAGCACCACCACAAAAACGGTGAGCGACAGGGTGGCTTCCACCACGATCATTCCCTGTTCCTTTTCTTTCACGCCATTTCCTCCTCCCTGCCGGTCAATAGCCGCGGACAATCTCAAACCGGTAGCCCCGGTCCTCGAACTCCTCAACGCTTGCATAAGTTCCCTGATCAAGCACCGCCTGGGCAAACCCCTTTGGCATCACGGCAAAATCCATCTGCACATAGCAGGAGGCGCGCACAGCTGTGGCCGTATCCCGCATGTTGAAGGGCAGCGAGGTGACGCTTCCTCCTCCGCCCAGCAGATAGTGGCTGGTATTGAGCGTAATCAGGTCGCTGACGCGCAGAAGCAGGGTGGAACTGTCCCGCATAAGCAAAAGCATGATCTGCAGATATTGCTGATAGTCCAGGGAAATACCCTCGCTCTTTTCATTTCCGCTGCTTATCCCCAGCAGAGAACAGATCGCATCCACCGATGACATGTCCCCGATCTCTTCTTTATAAAGCATCACCGCTTCGCCTTCTTTTAATTTCTGCCAGTCCGCCGCCGTCTCCACGGCAGCCACAGCCGTGCGCAGAGCTCCGGCCACCACCACCCCCAGCAGCGGATTGACTGCCGAGGCCGCCGTCTGAGCCGCCTTGATCGCCGAGTCAATCACCTCCACGCTGTAGGTAGAAGCGAAATTGAGAACGGAGCGGAACACCAGAATATAATTGCGCACCTCATTCTGATTGTCCCGGGAACTCTCGTGACCGCCGAAGAGATACTCTAACTCCGCCTGATACAGATAATTGATATTCTCCGAGATGGGTATGCCGGTCAGCGACGTATTCATGGCTGTCTCGTCGCTTACATTGGTCACCCGGTCGGTAAACATTCCCTTGGCGTACTCCACCAAAAGCAGCTTGTTGACGATATCCTCCCCCATCTGACCGAGGCTGCTGTTGGTCAGGTAATTGGCTCCATTTTCAATCATCGCGCCGAAGCCCAGCTTCTCCACGCCCTCTCCGGTGATACCCAGAAGCTCATCTGCCACGCTGCCATCGATGTCACGCAGGCCGGAGACCGAATCGTCCGCCCCCAGAGCCGCCTCCGCCTTGGCCGTCTCGTCCTCCGCCTTCTCCTGGTCCTCCTCGGCCTTTTTCTCCGCCTCGGAATCTCCTCCCTCAAACCAGGACCGCAGCGTCTCGTAGAGTCTGGCGTAGGTCGAATTGGTCTGAAAGTCATACCACTGACTGGTGTCCAGCCCATCCGGCCACAGAGGCGTGCCGCTTGGATCCTCCGCCGTCAGCTGATAAGCGCACAGTTCAATGGCATCCACAATAGACTCATACTGCCTCTTGATGCCTTCATTGGCATCATCGTTGGGCTGAAGGACATCTGCCAGCTCCTGATATATACCCGGATTATAGTACCCGGTCTCATCCGTCAGAATCGGCGTCAGGGCATTTAATTCATCGCGGATTCCATCCTCCACGGATCCGCAGTCATTCTGATCCAGATAATTTTCCAGCTCCTCGCAGCGATCTGCCAGATTGGAAAGACTGATCGACACCCGCATACCGTACCATGTCAAGTCTCCCAGGGCGTCATCCACATTGTCGAAGTTGATGGGCCGCCCCTCCTCCAGTCCGTCCAGCCGGCTCAGCTGAAGATCCACCGCATCCTGAAGACTGTCTCCATATTCCTCAAACCGGTCTATATCCTCCTGGGTGTAGGCCGCGTTCGGATTGTCCTTCGTATCCAGATACTGCCGGTAATCCTGATAATCCTGGGACTGCTCGATGGCCTCGAGCTCCCGCATTACGCCGGCGAGAACACTGTCAATATTGCTCACATAACCGGGATAGGCATCCAGCGCCCTCAGCCGCTCATAATATTTCTGCAGATCATCGTTGACCTGCTTGGCCGCCTTCTCCACCTTGAGCTTTTTGGAGATGGCCGTGGAGCTCTCCTCCATATTCTCGATATCCGTCACCGTGTCCATCAGGGAGTCATCGTCCAGAAGAAGAGTCTGCACCACACGGAATTTCATGAAATCACCGATCTGGGTCATCAGCACCTCTGTTTCGGACAGAGAAGAGTCTGCAATCTTCTCATAGTCAAAGGATACCTCCGCATCCTCATAGGGCATAAATCCGTCCATGGATACCCCGGCCAGAGCCCCCAGATAGTCGGGTTCTATGAGACCGGAATCCGGCTTAAAAGAACTCCCCATATAGCTTTCCAGCGTCTCGATGGCCGCCTTGCCCTCATCGCTCTGGGTCACGGAGAAGAGCCCGTACAGATCCTTGAGCAGACCGTCATAATTGGCCAGCACCCCCTCTGCATAGGCATCCGCCGCCAGAGCCCCCTGATTTCCATACAGCTTGACCCGGGCTAAGTCCGTGAGAAATCCAGTCAAAAAGACAGAAGGGATCAGAAGCAGCGTCACCATGACCGTCACCGCTCCCCGGCTACCCATCTTCCTGCGTCTTTTTCTCTTCATACGCAACGCTCCCCTACACCTTGAATTTTTCCTTGAACTCTGCATAGAGATCCGTACATTTGCCGATCAGTTCACTGACCTTCTGGCCGAACTCGGTCTGGCTGACAATGTCGATGACCATATCCACGTTTCGAATCAGCTCGTCCTGATCCGAGACCACGATCTGCCCTCCCGCCGAAATAGTCATCGAGTCGTCCAGCCCCAAAAGGGAAAAACTGATGGCCGGCTGCACCACCTGAGTGGCCTGCGCCGTTATTTTTCTGTAAATCACATAGTTTTCGGCATTTGCCTCTATTGTGATGTTGCTTCCGTCGTCAAAAAACATATAGCCCGACATGGAGTCAAAGAACGAAGCAAAATTATCTTCGCTGAAATCCATGCCGAAAAAGCGATAGGGAAACAGGGCTCCGTTCACCTCATAGGAAGAGGCCGACGCCTCCTGCGTCCCGCTCTGCAGAGAATAACTCATCTGATCGTCGAGACCCACGTAGGGATCATACTGACTGCTGTAATAGACCAGAGCTGTCTGCAGATTCGCCTGCAGATTTGCCTTCTGGCACATAAAAATGGCCGCATAATACAGGGCCAGAATAATCAAAATACAGACAGGGAAGACCAGAACGGCTTCCACAAATATATAGCCCTTTTCTTTTCTCTCCTCTTCCATCTGTCTCCTCCCTTTGCCGTACTGTAAGTCGCTGCCGGGCCGACGCCGGAATGCGATGCGCCTTTTTCCCCGCGCAGCGCATTCCGCCTCTCCCCGTGCGGCCATGAAAACGGCCGCAAAATGCCGTCAGGCAATCGGATCCGTAGCGCCGGTGATTCTGCCCCACATGTTAGTAAACCAGTTGCTGATGTTGTCCCAGAACAGGGCGCACAGCAGCACGCCGATCAGAATCAGAACGATGGCCACCACAAAGCCCTCCACGCCGCGCTCATCATCCTTGAGCGCCAGCATCTTCATCTTAGCTGCAATCAAAAATCTGTCCAACCACTCCATACTCTGTCTCTCCTTTTTTCATTGTTTTATCTATGAAAACCGGCCGCCCGAAAGCATTCGCCGGAAATCACCCGTATAATCACGTGCTGAACTTATCTTATATATTAAACTGCGAAAGCATGGGAACCACCACCAGGATAATGATCCCGAAAAACATAATGATGGTAGGCACCAGGAGCTTTGATTTGATCTCCTCTCCCATCTTTCTGGCATTGTTGCTGCGCTCCATCCAGCTCTCCGTATTCAGCTGTCTGAAAAGCGCCGCAATCTCGTCATTGCCCTTGCGGCCGGCCTGCAGCATGGCCGTGGCCAGCTTTGTGGCATAGGAATAGTTGCAGCGGCGGATAAAACCGTCATAGGCCTTGGCTGCCGGAACATTGTTCTCCAGCTCCTGGGTCGTCCGTCTCATCTCGTGGTACAGCACGCCCTCACCGCTCTGCGAGGTCATCTTCCAGGCTCTGGCCGCTCCCATGCCGGACAGGGATAAAAGCGCCATTTTCGACATGGCTTCAGGAAATTCCCGCTCCAGAGAGCGGTCCCGCTCATTCACATATTCCTTTACATCACTGTAGGGGAAATAGCCGTACAGAGCCAAAATCGCCCCGGCTACAATCCCGGCCACCATGCCTGTGCTCCCATACCCGGTTCCCAGCAGCACTCCCATGAGGCAGAACATCACCGCCACGCCCAGGATGCAGTAGCCCAGAAGAGAAGCATACAGATATCTGGCATAGACTACGGCATGGCTTCGCTCCTCCACCTGCTCGCACTGTCTGACGAACTGCTTGAGCATATTGTTTCCATTGTCCGTGCGCATAATCCGCATCAGAGAATAGCCGGCCAGCATAGGCAGAGACGAAAATATGCTCTTTCCTCTCTTGACCGCATCCCGCTCCTTCTCCTGTGCCTTCAGTTTTTTGGCCCACTTCTTCTGACTCTTGCGAAAAGCCGGAGTGTCCTCCTCTCCCCGCCTCTGGGCCTGCTTCTGTCTCTTATCCATCTCATATTCCAGCTTGCGTATTTTGATGCCGCAGCCAATCACACGGCTCAGGAGAACATTGCGCAGGTCCTCCTTCGTGCTCCCCATCACCAGGATGCAGAACACCACGCTCAGCACAGTTCCCAATATCAAAAGACCGTATTCCATAGTCCCCTCTCAGTCCTTTCTTTTCTCTTGCTCACATCAGAAGTCCGGATCATCCCCGGCCTTCTGCGCTCAGACCTCCACATCCGTAAACTTTACGGACAAGACATAGGCTCCGATAAAAAGAGCCAGCGAAACCGTGGCCGCCAAGCGCCCTGAGGAGGTGGTAAAAAGAGCATCCAGCATTCCGCCGCCCATGACCGACATCATAGCCACCAGCAGAATGGGCAGCACTAACATCATCACCGTCTCCGACTTTGCCCCGGCAATCGTCGTCTCGATCTCCTGCTGAATCTCGATCTTCTGGCTGATAATGTCCTGCGTCTCCTGGACAATATCCCGGAAACGGTCGCTCTTGCCTGCCGTAGCCTGAAAGATCTCCGCAAAGGAGCGGATATCCTCGATATCGCTGCGCGTCCCCAGATCCATGAACAGATCGGCCAGCGGCAAGCCCCTCTTCTCATGGGCGTCCACAATATAGGACACCTCCCGGACGATATCCGTATTCTCATTATAGGAAAGCTTCAGATCCTGAAGGGCCGAACGGATCGCGTTGAGTTCTGTGTTGCCGGCCCGGACCGCCACGCTCATGGACTCCAGAAAATCCTTAAACTGCAGGCGGAGGGCATTTTTGCGCCTGGATATGGAGCGGTCCGCCAGCATCTTTTCCGGCAGAAAGCCTAACAGCAGACCTCCGGGCAGCGCTACGATCACCGAATGGTAAAACAGAAACAGCACGCCCATCATGGCCGCCGCGCACAAAATGTACAGAGCCAGATGCTCCGTTCTGGTCAGATTGCAGCGATAATAACGTATATCCATCTTTCTCTCCCTCTTCTCTTTCCGGGTATCCGTTCCCGGATATTTATTCCCAGATATTTCTTATGCCCTTCCGTTCCAGTTTCTCCATGCGGCTGAGCTCGTTCCCGGTGCGCACCAGCCGGCCTGACACTCGGGTAGGCGTGGATTTTTCATCCTCTTCGAATTTAAAGATATCGCGCAGCTCGATTTTATCCCCTTCCATCCGGTAGAGCTCCGAGATCGTCATGACCTTGCGGGTGTAATCCCGCTGTCTGGCCAAATGCACGATGATATCGACAGCCGAAAAAATCTGCTGCCGGATCGCCTTGAGCGGCAGCGCCTCACCCGATCCGCTTAGCACCATGGTCTCCAGGCGGGAGAGCATGTCGTTAGCTGAATTGGCGTGACCGGTGGAAAGAGAACCGTCATGTCCTGTGTTCATGGCCTGAAGCATATCCAAGGCCTCCGCGCCTCTCACCTCGCCGACCACGATCCTATCCGGCCGCATACGCAGGGCCGACTTGATCAGATCACGAATCGTGATGTTCAGGTTGGGATCATTGGACGGGCGGGTCTCCAGGCGCACCAGGTTAGGAATATTTACGATCTGCAGCTCCGCTGAATCCTCGATGGTAATCACTCGCTCGTCCGTCGGAATGAAATTAGAAAGAGCATTCAAAAAGGTCGTCTTGCCGCTGCCGGTACCGCCGCTGATAAAGATATTGTAGCCGGCGACCACCAGTTTCTGTAAAAACCGGGCAGCCTCCCAGGTCAGCGAATGCTTTTTCTCAATCATCTCCTCGATGGTCCAGGGCTTCTCCGGAAAGCGGCGGATGGTAACGATGGGGCCGTTTAAGGCCACCGGCGGCATCACCACATTGACGCGGGATTTGTCGGGCAGACGGGTATCCACAATGGGATTGGACTCGGTAGCCTGCCGGTCTGTCTTTTCGGTAAAATTCATAATGGTCTGCATCAGACTGTCCTGATCTTCAAAGGTCTCCGGATAGCGCATCAGCTGCCCTTCCCGCTCGATAAAGATATCCTTGGGACCATTGATCATCACCTCCGTGATGGTCTTATCCATGATGATCCGTCCCAGAAGACCCAGACCGCGGATTGCCTCATAAACCGCCTGAAAAAAGTCCTTCTTCTGTCCCAGCGTCATCCCCGAATAAAAGGCGTATATCCGGCGGGCCAGCTGATTTTGCTGTGCAAGCTGCTGTTCCAGAAAGCGAAGCCTCTTTTCATGGCAGGCACGTATGTAAGCTTCCAGCTCCTTCTGATCGTAGCTTTGGACCTCCCGGTCCCCCCGAATCGTCTCCGCCAGGATTTTTACCTCCGGCTGATAGAAGTCTTCTTTATTTTTGATCTGCGCCATCAGCTTATCCGTATAGTAAGCCTCCAGCGTTCCAATGGAAAATACGACAGCCTCTTCCCGCTCCATTTAACTCCCTCCTGTACGAAAAAAACGCTGACATGCCGCAAAGAAATCTGCTGCTGCGATAATCTGCTGATATACCCCCGAGGAATCTATCGATATGTCTCAGAAAAATCTGCTGATGTCCAAGTCGAGAAGTCTGTCCGCAAAAGAGAGCATATTCTCCTCTCCCATGGTCCCGGCGAAAGGAATTCGCCCGATCACCGGATACGGGCAGGAAGCGAAAAGCTGCTCCTTGCCGATGTCAAAATTCTGCACGCGCACCATCTTCGGGCCATAATCCTCCATCATATTATACTGCCCCAGGAAACGTCTCATCTTGGCCTGCGTGCAGGGATCCGGCTTTTCCACCAGAACCACATGGTCTGCCTGGGTCAAAATCAGCCGGTTTTTCTCCGACAGTCCCGTGCTCATATCCACCACCACACAGGAAAACCTGCCTGTCCCGGCCACTTTCTCCAGCAGATTTGCCATGCTCTGGGCCGAAGTGTCATTGGCATCCATCAGGTTGCCGAAAGGAGCCAGATAGCTCAAGCCCGGTGAAATCTCCACCGCACAGGCCTCCAGCTTAAGCCCCACGTCCCCCTGGCCATCCATGACAAAGGAATAGAGCTCATCCATGCCGCCGGCACCGCCTGCCGGCACGAAGGCCTCCGCCCCCGGCACGTCCTCCGCACAGAGATACAGGCTGCGGCGTCCCGCCGCTGCCAGCTGTCTGGCCAATTTAAAAGCCACCGTGGATTTTCCCGTTCCTCCGGCGGGAGAGAACACAGCAATAACCGTGCTGCTCTGTCCGCTTTCCAGACCGCTTTTGCTCTTGCTGGCAAATAAATCCACGATGGCTCGATATATCCCGCTGATCCTCTGATATTTCGCAATCCTCTCCATGCCGGTGGGAAGATCGGCAGTCTCCATCCCTTCACGGTACAGCACTACCGGCACAGTCACATTGGCAAAGTCCGACACCCCCCAACTCTGTCCATCCAGCATAGACGTGTCAAACAATACCACATCAAATTTTCTGTTCTTTAATGCATGGGAAAAAGCCCCCGGCTCCGAATACCGGGTGCAGATAATGTCGCTGTTCTTCTGCAGCCCCTCCCCCAAGCGCTCCAGATAGACTTCATCCCGATCCGCAATGGCTACTCTGATATTCATCTCATTCGTCCCCTCAAAATATCCCCAGAATTTTAAAGCTTATAAAAGCCTGCCAAAACACTTAACCCTTGAAGCCTGAAACTTAAGATAAACTTAAAACTTGGAAATCTTAGAAATGCTAAATAAAATCGTAAAAATTATAGCATATTTATCTTTTTTTCTCAACCAAGTTTCATCCACTTTTATGGATTATTTAAAGAACATTCCCATCTTAAGGAGATGTTTTTCTTCATTTATGTAAACTTCTCCAGAATTAGCTAATTTATTTTTTCATTTTAGTGTATAATGCACCGTGTCAAATATATGCGGCGTTTCCGGAAATTTAGCTCTGGTATTTTATCGCTGTCTATTGTTTATCCGTCGCCTCAATATCCAGTTTCGTAAAAAAATGCAAAAATCGACATTTTTCGATTGTAATTGAGCTAGTAACATGGTACAATAAAAATGGTTTTAAAACTAGATTCCAGAGTCTGCAGCTTGCTAGGGAGCTGTTTTAGGGGGAGACTCTGGAATCTTTTTTTACTGCGGATTACTGCCGAATATGTAATGGGGCATTTGTATATCGATTGCGGATTTCTTATCGCATATATATTTTATACGCCTCTGCATTCTGTCTTGAAATTTGCTGTTCCGTACCCTGCCGCATTGTAATAATGCTTATAAGCTTATTAAGATACCGGTAGAAGAAATTTTTCATACATGATATAATGTAGCCATCTCAATAAATGGAAACAGCAAGAATAGCCATAGGAAAATCATGGTTGAGACGAAAGTACAGGTAAAATTGGGATTGCAGAAATCCATTCTTACTTCCACATAATACAAATGATTAAGGAGGATTTTATGTCGAAAAGCTCATTAGAACTCAAAAATTTTGTCGATGATCCTGCATTCATAGCAAATATGAACCGAGCTTTTTCTGATCTTAGGGCCGATTATGAATTGTCCATGGACTCTACCCGCGAAAAAATAAACGAATTGAAATCTTTGCATGTCGATGTCAAGAATCATTTATCCGATTTAACAAGCTGGTCGCGAAATTCAAGTGGAGTAATCTCTGGATTAAGAGGGACAGGAAAAACTCATTTGTTTATGCTCGCACGAAATACTTTGAATTCGACTCTTTGGGATTCTGCAAATGAGCATAATTTATGCATATATTTAAACTTAAAGCGTCTTTGTCTGCCAAATCTCTTTGACTCCGATTTATTTAATAGAGTTTTTAGCGTATTTATATATGACGAGGTTTCAAAACAATTATTGCAGATTTTATCTGATTTATCAGGGGAAAATAAATTAAAGCAGTTTTTTTCTGCCTTTAATGTCAAAAAACGTCAAATTAAGGAGAACATTGAAAAAGCAATCCTGTCTTTATATAAAATCAAGCAAATTGCTTACATTGGCAATGAACGTTTTTCAGAATTAAAAACAGGCTCCTTGGAAGCCGAGAGTTATGAACACTTATTGAATAATTTCTCTACTCAGTTAAACGAATCACTTGCATTAACTGATGCAGGCTTTTCTCTTGATATAAGTGCTTCCTCTCTTGCAGAAATATCCAGACGTTTAAAAACCAATAACACCTATATGCAATATCTAAATGTGCAAAGTGTACGGGAACAGTTGACTTCGATAATATCTTTACTAAAAATTAGCAGTATTACTTTTTATGTGGATGAGTGGGAAAAGATCAGCTATAATCCTGACATTCAAAAATATGCCGCCTTTTTCATAGATAGAATCATAGATACTCCTCTTTATTTTTGGATTAGTGTTGTTCCATATAGAGGATATTTGTACGCTCTTGATAACGGAGCCGATTTACAGCATCAAATTAATTTGGATGACAGTCTCATTTTTGAGGCTTCATCTGCAGATAAAATGTTATGCATCAACTATTTTAAGGAAATTATTAACAAGCGCTTGCACTACTATTTTGACAATCCTCAAATTAATTTTCATCTTCTATTCAACAATAATGCAAACTTTGAAAAACTTGTATTAGCCAGCATGGGAAACACTCGTGATTTTGGTACTATGCTGCTAAAATGTTGGTCCGAATTTCAATCCTATAGAAAATCCCGCTTACTCCAGGGACGCCCTTTTAAATATATTTCATTACAGATGATCACATCTGCAATTAAGGACAATGGAGACAAGAAAATAAGTAACCTCAATAGCAATGAAAACACTCTAGCTGTTTGGAATGACATTCTTAGCTTCTGTCTGTCAAAAAAATCAAGTCATTTTGCTATTAACGAGTCACAGACGGAATTAGAATGTCTGCGCAAACCGGAATTTTCTGATTTAATTTATCATAGACTTCTTCACTTTAGAAAAGCCCATGTCCCTACAAAAGACGGGGAACTTGCAGATAAACTATCGATTTATGCCATAAACTATGCTTGTAGTTATAACCTTCATTCTGAGAGCAAAATAACATTTATTACAGAATACAAAACAATACATGATCGTGTTCGCCGTTATATATATCATCCTTCAGCGATATTGCAAAAATTGCAAATCAAAGAAGGGGAAATTTTTCCATGCAGCAATTGTGGTGAACCCATAAATATTCTAAAAATGAAAGCAGCATGGGATAACAATGCCTGTCCGTTTTGCGGGCAGCATATTCGCAAAGAGTAAATAGCTTTGGCAGAGCAGAGAATGCTCTGCCCTGCCGCTATTGCAGATAGCAGATAGAGGAATCCTCTTTTGAACATAACTTCCATATTTATACAACCGACGAATCATAGCAAAGCGAGATAATAACACTGCCGATCGCTTCTTGACCAACGTTTCACTCCTCTTCGTCCCACTCATCCCATTCGTCCCATTCTTCCTCGTCCAAATCCGGATATTGCTGAATAAACCCTTTCGCCTTAACTATGCGAGGAGCAAAGCTTTTCGGTGTTTCAGCGATTTTGGTCACTGTAATGGTGAACATCCAATCATCTCCAAAATCATAATGGAGAGAAAATTTCTGTCCCTTATAAAGTCCGATTTCATCAAGCGTTATATCCGTTGACGGCTCATCGTCCTCGGGATCTGACTGATATGCATATTCGCTGTACATGCGATTATCCATACAAAACTCATACAAATGTTCATCAATGAAGTCAAAAGCATCAAGGATAACTCCGCACAATTGATTTAACGAGCTGTCTCCGCAGATTTCAATGCTTCTGTAGACATCCCGCCCTCTGCCGGCAGGATATACTTTCATTAAATATTGTTTATTCATGGTTCACCTCATAAAAATTTTTCCATATAAGCTTCCTGCCAGTCCGCAATTTTGCTTCGGAACAATTTCCAGTCTTTTTCAGAAAATCGATTCATTAAGATCCCCTCCCCGTCAAATAACATAATTCTTTCTCACTAGCTACTGCTTTATCCAAGACAAATGCCGCGTCTCATCACGTATCTTCAGCTCTTTTTTCATCCTACTATAAAAGCAAAGAGAACACTATACATTTCTTCCAAATTCTACATTATCTCCGCAAATACACCTCATCTCTGCTATTTTTCTTGGTTCTGTGACTACCTGATGTAAAAATTTAGGAAGGCAAATCTTACGATTTTAAAAAAGGATAGCATTAAAATCGCAGTCATGCTATACTATAAACAATATGTTTTACGGGTGGTAAGCAATGTATCAACGCAAAAACCAGGTAGACGAGTTAAAAATATGCCTGATTGACTGTGTGGGAGTTGTAGCGAGCTTTTTTATTGCAGGTTTAATACGCTTTCACGGATTAGAACTTTTCAGCGCCTCTACCAATCTGGATATTACCCTGATCGGTATTTTGCTGATCCATATTATTATTTTTTATGTGCTTCGCGTATATGAAGGCTTATATCGGCGCGGTATTTGGCGGGAATTTAATAAAGTTCTAAAATATAATATTATTCTTTTTATGGGAGTTACAGCCTATACCTTTGTTGCCAAAAACTCTTTTTCTTTGTCACGGGCAACTTTAATATATTTTTCCATTTGCAACCAATTTATCATCTTCTTTCTGCATCGACTGATTCAATTTATTGCAGGCAATGCAGCCATAAACGAAGGTTCCGCCAGTAAGCTACTATTAATTACTGAATATGATAAAGCTGTCTCTGCGATTCATTCGCTCCTAGCTCCATCTGAATGGAAGATTAATCTCACTGGCATCGTCACCATCGACCAAGATCTGGCAGGGCAATTTATAGAGGGAATTCCCGTGGTTGCAAACCGGAATACCGTCTATGAATATGCTGTTAAAGATGTGGTGGATGAAGTATTTATCTGTGTAAAAGATATTCGAACAGAAGAAAATTTTTATAAGAAACTAATTCTAGAATTGGAAAACATGGGGATAGTTGTTAATGTCAGTGTTCCCATGCTAGATCTGGGCGCCGAGAGTGCTAAACGCATCTATCGACTTGGTGATTATTATGTAGCCGCTTTTGTCACCAGACTTTATGACTACCGACTAATGCTTCTTAAGCGCCTGATGGACATTATTGGTGCTCTCTTCGGCTTACTGATTACGGCTATCGTTACTATTTTTATTGGTCCTGCTATCAAACTGGAGTCTCCCGGTCCACTTTTTTTCAAACAGACTCGGATTGGAAAAAACGGCCGGCCTTTTACTTTCTATAAATTTCGTTCCATGTATGCTGACGCAGAAGAGCAAAAGGCCAAACTCCAGCAGTATAACGAGATGCACGGACTAATGTTTAAAATGGCCAACGATCCACGCGTCACAAGAGTTGGGCGTTTTATCCGCAAAACCAGCCTGGACGAGCTTCCTCAATTCTGGAATGTACTAAAAGGTGATATGAGTTTAGTCGGAACCCGTCCTCCCACACAGGACGAATACCTGCAATATGAAGGCTGGCAGAAACGGCGGATCAGTTTCCGCCCCGGTATCACTGGTCTATGGCAAATCAGCGGGCGCAGTAATATAAAAGATTTTGACGAGGTTGTCCGCTTAGATTTAGAATATATCGACAACTGGTCTCTGGGACTGGACATAAAAATTATTCTGAAGACGGTTCTGGCCGTATTCAGAGGGATCGGTGCCAGATAGAGCCAGTAATAAATAGAAATAAATTTTTAAAGAGAGGTTTATCATGAATTACAATTCTCAGTATGAAGAAACCATCGATCTGAAAGATCTGTGTATTTCTATCTTGCGCAAATGGTATTGGATTCTTATCGTTGCAGTGATACTGGCAGCCGCTCTCGGCGTTTACAAAGCCATGGAAGCTCCGCAGCCTGCCCTCAGCTCCTCAGAGATTGAGGCCAATCATGAAACCATCGAAGAAAACGAGTCCTCCATTAAGGACAGCCAGGATGCCATTGCATTGCAGGAGGAAAATATAGCCAACTGGGAAAAACTTCTTGAAACCTATCAGGGAATATTGTCGGAGGCTGAGCAGGAATTAAATGTGGTTACCCTATCCGAGGATCGTATTTCTCTGCTTTCACAGATTACCCGCCTCAACAGCCAGATTACCTCCACAGAAAATGAGATTGCCTCAGCCAAACAGCAGATAGAAAAAAGTGAAGCAACTATCGCCGAATTGGAAGAGGAAAACGCTGATCTGTTGGCTGAAGAAAATGAAATGGTTCCCGTTTCCCGCAGCAGCATTTTGAAATATGGAATTTTAGGCGGCTTCCTGGGGGCTTTCTTAGTCTGTGCTGTGCTTCTGATACAGTATCTCTTCAGCAAGCATATGCACAGCCCGGATGAATTAAAGGAACGCTATGGCCTCCATATTTTAGGAGAGCTCCATCACACAGATTTCCAAAAAGGCGGAGCTATCAGCCGTCTCTTGGATCGCTGGGCCGGATATGGCAAGCCTAAGGATATCGCCAAAGAATATAATCTTATCGCCGCCGGCATTGAGATTTCTTCTCACACAGGAAATGTGCTGATCACTGGAACCATTTCCGCAGACATGCTGGAGCAGGTCTGCGAAAATCTGAAACAGCGTCTGCCTCTGGAAAAATACACCCTCTGTATCGGAGAAAATCCAGTATATAATGAAGACAGTATGAGAAAATTGACAGGATGCAGCGTGGTTTGGGTAGAGTCCTTAGCTATTTCCAGTAAGAAAGAGGTGCAGAAGCTGGCCGAGCTCTTTTCCGTCAGCAAGGCGGATGTGATTGGAGCAGTGGTAATGTAAGCGCAACAATATAGAGCAGATATCTTTCTAAGATTAATGATTACCCCAACTATTTCAATAAAAACTGGCAGGAACAGCTCAAATCGGCTGAACCCTGCCAGTTTATTTATATCATGCCAACTATCAAAAGGAGCCATCCATTATCATATGGTAGACCTGCTCATACTGACCGGCGACTTGCCGCGCACTAAAGGTTTCTTTCACGTATTCCTGCCCATGCCGGCTTATCCGTTTCCACGCTTCTTCATCCCCTAAAAGCTTCGCTGCTTTATCCGCAACATCCATTGGATCCCGCACATCTGCCAATGTACCGGCTCTTCCGTAATCCAACACCCAAGGAACAGCTCCTGATCTGTCTCCTCCGATTACCGGCGTCCCTACCAGCATGGCTTCGATCAGAATCAAACCAAAGGATTCTTCCAGAGAAGTATGAATCAGCAGATCAGACTTCTCCATCTCCAACAATATCTGATCACTCGTTACCTTTCCATGATAAAAGATCTGCCCTTGCACCTGTTGTCCGGCAGCCCAGATTGCTGCCTCCCCATCTGGCTCATATCCGCGCCCAAACAAATGCAGCTGGACCTGCGGATATCTTTGCGCAATTTTGTCAAAAGCCAACAGAAGAACTTCTCCATTCTTCCTGCCAAAAAAACCATTATTTACAGCAATAATACGAGGCGCCTGACGGCAAAGGTGTCTGAGGGATTGCGTTCCCCTTTTCACATTAATACAGTTGGGAACAACAATCGTATGCCGGCTTGGATAATTTTCTTTTATTTTCTCCTGTATATAAGGCGAATTGCAGGTAAAAAATTTTCCATTCCGAAACACTCGGACTGCCATCCTATATCTCATCAGACGATAGAAATCCCGATAATAATGAAGCATCTCGCGCGGCCAATCCCGAATTGTAATTACCGTTCGCTCCGGCTTAACTTTAAGCGCCGCCAGTGCGAATTCATAGGTCCAATGGGCATTATAAACGTCACAAGTCGGTTGGCTTTTCAAAAAGCATACCATATCGTGGATCTCACGATAAAAGAAAGTCGCTGCTCGAATCTTTCCATAATTCCCATAATGTCCCACGAACAAAGTCAGGCCCGGCCCATGATAAACGGCAGGTCTTCGAATTTCTCTGTCCAGAGTACATAGTATCACCTCATGCCCTCTTTTCAGAAATTCTTCCACCAAAGCAGTCATCATACTGCATCCCAGGCCCTCCGGAAGCTCTTCCTTTTTCTCTCCTTCCAGCATAGGCGCGAATTCCCGCACTGATGCCGGTGTCAGCAGTCCAATTCTCACCAGTAGCACCCCCCTTCTATTGTATCAAATCCTTCCGGTCTTTCTTGAGCCGGAGGCGAAATCCAAAATGAATTGCGGTATTTAACTGCCTCCGGCTCCAGATCCCATCTCTTTCCCCATATTCCAAACAAAAGCTGTGTCACCCCACCCAGATGTAGAGCAACTTTTCCCATAGCTTTAATCCGCGCAGCCAAGGGAAAGCCATAAGCCCCGCAGCCAATCAGCGCAATATCAAAATCACGTTTTTCACATTCTTTTGTCATGTAATCCAGGGCATCAAACCAAGTGGAAAAGCGACTGTCACGGTTGCCGGCAATAGTCTGCACAGCTTTTAGTGTCTGCAGGCTAAACAACGGCAATATTTCAGCATCAGGAAACAGCTTCTCTCTTTTTTTATATTGCTGCTCTATACTCTCAGCAAATGGATGAACTACCAGTACCTTTTTGCCTGCAAGCGCTCTGGTAAATGGCTGCTTATAGCGATAGAAATCCAACGAACGAAACTGTGAAATACAGGACGCAGACGGAAGATAACGCTTCAAATACCATGAGTACAGATCAAGGTTCATCTGAGCAATAAAGTCTGCTTGTCCTGTTGCCCATATCATCAGATCTGAAAATCGCTTTAGTGACTCCCTGGTAACCGGATAAAAACCACAGTTATTTCCTCCTGCCTGAAACTTAGCTGTCATTGGCAAAGTAATCCCTAGTTTTTGTTCTACAATCGGCCGGGAGAGATAATTAAACTCATAGGCGCCTATCCGCCCGGCAAAAAAAGGCTGCCCCTCCTCTATCTTCTGCGCAAGATATTCCTGGGCAGCCTCTGTCCCCAGCTGCTTGCGTCCTCCAAACCATCCTTCATCCTTACGCGGAATGGACCCTATAATTTTTCGGTAAATACGCCGCCCATTGCGAATCAAATACCATTCCCACATCAACTCTGCTTTTTCCATTGTTTTCTCACACATTTCTTTTCATCACCTATGTAAAAACGTCTTCAAAATTTTTGTCATAGGAACAAACTTGCGGATCCACTTTGTAGGGAAGAAAATACAAACCACTGCGAGAGCTGCTGCTCCCAAAACCACGTGAAAAATCAACGCAGCCAACACAGGGAGGCTCCAAATCCGTATCACAACGGATGCGATCAGTTGGAATACGCTCTGCACAACAACAACATAAGAAAGGCTCGAGACCAAAAGCCCAATTTCATGAGCCGTCCATTTTAAGAATCGCCCGATGACAAGCTGCAGTCCAAAAAACTTATAGGCATGAGCAATCAAGACAGCCCAGGCTATCCCCCAAACGCCCAAATCCCGAAAAATATAAATACATCCCATCAACACTGCAATTTGCGTCCATTGTAAAACCAATTTTACCTTTAGTCTTCCCATCGCCTCCAGGGTAATTCCTATCACTGTATTGGAATAATTAAAAGCATGAGCAATACAGCAAACAGAAAAAACACCTACACCTGCCATCCATTGCTGCCCCAGAACTACAGAAATCAGTTCTTCTGCCGACAGGGCCATTCCAATACAAATTGAAAACTCAACGATACAAACCAGCAAAAAGTCCGAAATATACTCTTCCCGCAAGGCATTCAAATCCTTTGCCGCACACATGGCCGGAAAAACAGGAGCAGTCAAGGCATTAGAAATATACTCTATCGGCAATGTAACCAGCTGTGAAACTTTCGTGTAAAGCCCAACTACAGATTCGCTCCAAATTTTGCCTGATACGATTACATCCAGATTTCCGCCCAAATATTCAAACATGCTGATCAGTGTGACGCCTCCGCCAAACCGCATTAACTGGCGTGCAGAGTCCTTGTTCCAGCCCAGACCCGGTCTCTCCCTACAGCACAGCCTCTGCACCAGCCACAGCAATACATTTTGCGCCACAGTCCCCGCTGCCAGACTCCATACGCCAAAACCTCTCCAGGCAAGGAAAACAGTTGTACACGCATATCCGAATACATAGGAGAGAACATCTGCCGGGACAATATAGCGAAAAGATAATCTTCTCTGCAGCATCCCCTTATCCGGCATTGCCAATGCGGCGAAAAAATATGAGATGGAAGTGACGCAGATCAAAGAAGCTATTGTTCCATCCTCATAAAACAGACCCGCAAAGGGCGCTGCAAGAAACATAACCAAGCAGCTGACCACACCTAACAGCACGGATAATGAACAAGCTGTCATTCTATCTTCTTTCGTCAGCTCTTTTTTTTGCACCATTGCTCGATTGATGCCTGCATTTCCAATATAACTGCCAAACTGAAGAACCGTCCTCGCCAGGGCCATTACACCAAACTCTGCCGGTGTCAGCAGCCGTGCCAGAGCAGCCGTCACAATCAGTTGAACCACTACCTTGATAACGATTCCTCTGCTAACCCATTTGATTCCATTTGCCTTTTTTTCAAGAATATCCTCTGCCATTTCTGCTCCTTGTTCTGCGCTTAATCACGAACCCTTCTTGCTTTATTTTCTGTGATATAATTCCAGGTATTTTTCTACATTAATGTGCATATCAAAAAGCTTTCCCGCATATATACTCTGCCCCAACGAATTTTCCCCCGGCCGCTGCATCAGCTTCTGAAGCCTATCTCTCAACGCTTCAGCCGACAAGGGAATAAATATTACATTGTCAAACTCAGGAGACTTAAACTCCCGCAGACCAGGGACATCTGTAAAGATCGCCGGCAGCCCGCAGCGCAGAGCTTCAATAGCCGCAATCGATAAGCCCTCGTAATGGGATGGCATTACATAGCAATCGGCAGCATACAGATATATATCGGGGGAAACTGCTCCCACAAACCACACATTATCAGATACCCCTTTGTCTTTGGCAATCTTTCTCTCCTCCTCATCCCCTGCTCCCACATGACAATACAAAAGCTTTTCTCGTCCTCGGATAGAAGCCAACGCCTCCAATATCATCTTATGGTTCTTGTTTTCACTGCAATTCCCCACGCTGACCAGTACGAAGGTATCCTCTCCTATCCCCAGTTCCCTCCGGGCTTTCCGCTTTTCTTCCTTCGCAACAAAATCAAATCTTGAGTCACACCAGTTATAAATCACCTTGCTTTTATTACGGAACTCTTTCCACTCATTATCCGCCACACCCTTTGATATGGCCACAAACCGAACCCCCATCCACCGCATCAGCCTTCGGGTAAACTGTTCTCTGCACTTAAGCAACCCAACAAAACGAAAATTGTTGTGAACCGTTCTAATAACAACACGGCAGCCGGCAAGTCTGGCATCTATAGCATACAGAACAGACTGAGATTGGACATGAATATGCACCACATCGAAGCATTCCTTCCGTAAAAAACGCCAGATCTCCATATGCTTCTTCAGCGCAGAAGAGTTCCAGATATGATGGATGGTATATCCCTTATCCCGCATTGTATCCGCATAGCCGCCTATTTGTGCCTGTGTCGCCAGCGCATGCAGTTCACAGTTGTGCCAGCAATCAGCCGAAGCGGCAAGCATTGTTTCAGCCCCGGATGGCAAAATACTGTTCAATATATGAAGTACCTTCATCGGCTGTTCTCTCCTTCAAAGAATATCGGGTTCTGTGAAACTCCTTATCCAAATCATCTGCCTGTTGCGCCAACCAAAACAAAACAATCACTCCAATCGCCTCTAAGGATATTCCATACAGGGGTGATTCCATCAAACAACGGATCAAAATCACCGTTCCCAAGAAGGCACTCTGACGCTCTCCTCTTCGCAATCCTCTGCGAATCCACTGCAAAATAAACCAAGCCCAAATACTTATACAGATGAAACCGACAAGACCAGCTCCAAACAGATTATTCAGAAACTGGTTATGCGCCTGTTTGACATAAAATTTGGGAAAGGTAGTCAGCACATTCTCTCCCGCTCCCCACACTATTGAAAACAAATCTGTACTCCAATGATCCCAGCCATATTGCCAAATATCTGTCCTTCCAGTAAAAGAAATACCAATATTCCCTCCACTAAGAAGCAGCAGCAGGAACAAGCCTGAAAATCCGGCTGCTAAAAGTGCCGTTCCGTATTTTCCTCCATCCTTCAGCCGCCTTATCGTCAAAATCAAGTACCAGGCCAGTAATCCCAGCAAAGCTGTCTTTGACTGTGTCAATATAAGTGCGCCCCATGCAAGGCCGCCAGCAACAGGATGCTTTCGCGCATACAACCCGATGTAAATACTGGCCAAAAATCCCATTCCGTTGGGATGCGTATTGATTCCCATCCATCGAAAAGACAGCAGACCGCTGTAATCTTCATTCCAGATTCCTGCCCCCAAAGGCAAAAGCGCCAGGGAAATGACAATATATAGGATCAGAAATTTCTCAAATAAATCATCCAATTTGTTTCTCTGACTGATATCGAACTCTTCTGCCAGAAGTACAGCCAATGCGCAGAATGCATACGGTGTGATGCAATCTGAATTAACACGATGAATCAGCATGCTAATACCAGACAAAATACCAAAATAAATCATAATTCCCAATAGCAGCCGAATACGAACCGGTGAGATTTTCAGATGCCTCTCACTCAAAAGCCACGTTACTACAAACAGAAGTGTTGAACCACTCCCTAATCTGCCCAGCCAAACCTGATAGATAGAAGATCCGGTCACGCAGACAAGGCTATCCTTCAGCAAAATCAAAAAGAGTATCCAGCCCCACCAAATCACCACTAGATCACTTTTTCTTACTTTCATCTTTACTCACTCACATCAGCGTCGGAGAGCTTCCACAAGAATCCGTAGGTACGGTGTGAAACCAGAAACAAACATTCTATACAAACCAAAATTCTTGCGAAGAAAATAGAGCCATGGTCCCAAAGGAGCTCCTTTTACGCTTTTCTTCTTTTTTAATCTTTGACAGATGCTCAAATCCGGATCCTCCCAGCTACCCTTCATGGGATTATTTTCGCAAATTCCAACATAATCCCTCGATCCATGGATGGAAAAGCCTAACCGTTTTAACGTAAGCCCATAATCAAAATCACCCAGAGAATGAATATAGCGCTCATCAATAGCCCCTGCCTCCCAAAAAGCTCTATAGGGAATCAAAACACAGTTGGCATTAAAGGTATCTGCTTTTCTGCGCCATTCTTCCGGGTTAAGCCTACGGTAATGAACTCCTTTGGTGTACACAATGGCACCATAGGTTAACTGACCCTGTCGATTCTTCGTCGCCCCCGCCACAACCGCATCTCCTCGCGCATTTTTCTGCATTTTGCTCTGCAAAATCATCCTCTCCACACACCGCGGTATAAATTCTACATCATCATTGATCATCAGAAGATAATCAAAGGATTGACTAAAATATGATAAGGCATACTTCATCGCCTTGCGCATCCCTCCAGAGTAGTAAAGCTGTCCGGAGCCTCGCAGAAGATGTATCACACAGCTATCTTTCATAGCTTCACCTAACGCCTGAAGACGCAAGCTTGTATCGTCTGTACTTCCGTCGTCAACCACCACAAAAGTTAAAAGCAGGGATGGATTTCCCTGCACTAGTTGATAAACAGCAGCTATGGTCTTCTCTGCTCGATTGTGACAAGTCAAAATTGTCAATATCCTCATCTCAACTGCCTGCCAATTCTCTTATAATATCTGCCGTGTTATTCCAAGTAAATTTCTGTATAATCCGTCGATGCGCCGCCTCTCCCGTATCCGCCCCCTCCACTATAGCCTTCATGGCTTCGGCCTCGCTGGCGACTAAATATCCTGATTTTCCCTCTTCAATAATAAAATCTGGTCCTGGGGCATGCCAGGCAACCACCTTACAGCCATAATACATGGCCTCCAAAATCGCCATTCCAAATATCTCTCCTGGATTTAGATTCACAAACACATCGGCTATTCGATATAATTCCCAGATTTTTTTATTGGGCACCTCGTCCATCAAATAAACGGCCCTTCGCAGATCGTACCTGTTGCATTCCGCAATTACAGCCTCTTTAAGCTTTCCTGTGCCAACCATCATCAGACAATATTCAGAATGTGATTGAAGCAATCTGGCGAAAAAATGAATCATCTGAAGCGGCCTCTTTTCCTCCGTTAATCTGCCTACAAACAGCAGAATCTTATTCGTTGGCTGATACCCGCATCCTCTCTTCAACTCTTCTCGATCTGACGCTGTAAAATGTACATTTACAGCATCCATATCCAGGCCAACCGGAGCCACCACAATGTTTCTTACTTTTTGCCGTTTCAGAGATTCAGCCACTTGGGGCGTCTTAGCCAAACATCTGCATTTTCTGTAGACAACCAGGTTTCTTCTAAACGCAACAGTCATTATCGCCCGAAGAAGGCGTGATGGACTATGGCTTGCAGTCACTCCGACATAGGGAAGCAAACGTACTCCTTGCCTGCGGCACCATCGATAGATTCCAGGTAATGCCAACTGCGTATCGGAAAAATAAACCAGAATGTCCAACGAAGGATCCATAAGCCGACAATCCCATCGCCCATTTATCCCTCTGCCGCAGACAGGAATCTCTCTCACTTCCACATGTTCTGCTATTTTCCTGTACACAGGTTTACTTATCTTGCTTTTGTCAACAGCTTTGTAAACCACTACTTTTTCATAATGCAGTCCTAATGCCTTGGCCAGCCCGATTTCTTGCGCTTGATAAAAATCCTTCTGTCCAAAATTCCCCAAGCTTGTCACCAGTATCCCTGCCGTCATTATTCTTTATCTCCACCAATCCGCTTCTCATGTCTCGCTATCTGCTCCTCTGTAAAGCGCTTGGAGACAGCTTTGGCTGGATTTCCTGCTACAATGCTGTACGGCGCTACGTCCCTGACTACTACACTACCTGCCGCCACAATGGCTCCACGCCCCACGCGAACCCCGGTCAAAATAACGGCCCCGTAGCCAACCCAGGAATCTCTTTCAATAACAATCTCTTCATTCTTACCTTTAAAGTTATAATCAGCGTCCCCAATCCATGGGCTCTCCTTGATCGTCTTGCCCACACAGCTAAAATCATGATCATAACGTCCAATCAACCCCACTGCATTTCCGATCAGAACATCATCATCAATTTGTATATCAGCATTGAGCGTACAATATTTTCCGATATAAACATTTTGCCCAATATTTATTCGATGAGGAGTGTAGAATACGGTTCCTCGGCCAAAGGTACTGTACTTTCCCAGAGAAATCTTCTTCTTAGGTAATAACAAAAGCTGGCAGCGCAAGGCCTTCATTTTTTCCCATACATTTCTCACTTTCGTCCTTTTTTGCCGCTTTTGCTTTTTCATCTTCACTCTTTTTCTTGGCACCCTCTCCTGCCAGTACACACCGGATTTACCGCTTGCGAAGAATTGCTTCGATGATAAATTTACTATTGGTATGGGCATAACGTTTAAATAACCTCCTCGGTTCCTGTAATAGCCTATAGAGCCATTCCAGATTCAGGCGCTGCATCCAAGACGGCGCTCTCTTTATATTCCCGGAAAAATAATCAAAACCTGCGCCCACACCGATCATTAGACTTTCAATCCGTCCCTGATGGCCTGCCATCCACTTTTCCTGCTTCGGTGCTCCCAACCCTACCCAAACAAAATCCGCGTGAGATCGATTAATACTGCAAACAATCGCATCATCTTCCTGTTTACTCAATTCCCGGAAGGGCGGACTGCACATTCCCGTGATTTGTAAGCCTGGATATCTCTGCTCCAGCTCCAGACGCAGTTTTTTCAAAGTTTCTTCTGTGGAACCCAAAAAATAATGACGATACCCTCTCTCCAGGGACACCCTGAAGATTTCGTCCATCAAATCTGGCCCCGTTGTTCGCCTCATATTAATATAACCGCGCCGTCTTCCTACCGTACTCAGCGGTCCTCCATCTGGTATAGCCAGAATGCCTCCATTCTGAATCCTACGGTAATGGGGATCCTCATAGGCGCTGACTGTCGTATGCACATTAGAAACGCAGACATAGTCGCCCTTCAAATCATGGATATTGCTAATCAAAAAGTTTAGCAGCCATCCCATATTAATCGCCGCAATATCAACCCCTAAAATATTGCAGGTCGGTATACAGCTCTTATCTACTTTTCTCTCATAATTGGGATTGTAGGTTACACCATTCACGGTGAAGATCACCTCTCGTCAATCGTTTTAGTATTAGTATTGACGAGAGGATAGGGAGATATGCAAAATATCAAGTGATGGTATCAAGGTTTTATCGCAAATTCAAAATTTTTCCATTTGATAACTGTCTGTCAGCCAGTTATAATATTAGAAACCCTTTTTTATTTTTATTTTTTAGGGAACACTTGTGGCTAAAAATTCCTTGGATTGTTGCTTGGAGTCTATCGGAGCTGTCCGTTTTTATCAATGGTGCTTTGCACCGCTGTGCGGCCATGCCATTGACAAAAATTCCCATCCCCGATGCTGAGTGATCAAGCAATCCAATCCGATAACCCGCTTCCGCCGCTCCTTATGCTGCTGTCCGTGCCTGGTATGGTGTGCGGTAGCCATTATAGCTGTGCGGGCGCACATGGTTATAGGTGATATAGGAAAATTCTTCCACAGTCCGGTACAATGCTTCCTCTGTCTGGATTTCATATAAGTTGGTGCATTCATTTTTTAGCGTATTGAAATACCTCTCCATTGGTGCATCGTCGTATGGATATCCGGCCTTGCTCATGCTCTGTGTCACCTGGACAGATTCGCAGAACTCGATGAATGACTTCGATGTATATTGGCTTCCCTGGTCGCTGTGTAAGATCAGGCCTCCTTTTGCAAGATGCTGTGACTCTAATGCTTTTTTCAGGGTGTGGATTGCCAAGTCGCTGGTAAGATGACGATCCGTTATGCTGACGATCATATAGGTCCAGGATGGCACAATTATACCGCGCATCCCTGTTCTTCAGAAACAGATAGGTGAAATCCGTACACCACTTCTGGTTCGGTTTGTCCGCATGGAAGTCCTGTCGGAGTTTGTTCTCGAATATTTTGTGTGGTTTCCCAGGCTTTTGCGGGCGGACGATGGAATGCAGCTTCATCTCTGTGTCCATATATTTATGAATAGTAGTGGCACTGTAGCTATATCCTTCACGCTCCAAATAGATTGTCATGCTGCGGTAACCGTCAACACCGTTGTGCCTGTGATAGATTTCTTCTATCTTCTCCTGTACTTCTGTTTTTTGAGCATAGTAATTCGCCTTCCGGTGTTTCCGGTAGTTATAGTAGGCATTCGGGTAGATCTGCAGCCGCCTCAGCAGCCAGCGGGTGCCGAATTCCTCATGGTACTGATCAATGAACCGGTAAGCCTCTAACCGATTTCCTTTGCAAAGAATGCCGCCGCTTTTTTTAAGAATGCGATCTCTTTCCGTAATTCTTCATTTTCCCGTTTTAACCGGAGATTTTCTTTCATGGAGTCATAATCTTCTTTGGCCTGGGAGTCTGTCTGGCATTCTTCGCGGAATTCGCAGCACCACTTGGAGATACTGGCTTTGGATACACCGTACTCAGCGGTGATACTTTTGTAGGTTCGCCCTTCTTCCTCATGGAGACGAACAATCTTCTTCTTGAATTCAGGAGTATAGTTTTGTGACATAATGAGTACCTCTTTTCTTGTGTTTTTATTATAGCTCATTAGCCACTCCCGTTACAACTTTAATCCAACACTTCAGATTGCATTCCTGCATTTTAGCCTTTATATCATCAAATTTTCAAAAAGAAGCGTCCCTATTTTAATTCCCCTAGAATCTTTTATTAGATGATTTTATCAACTCAATCACATCTTTCTGAATATATTTTCTGCCAGGCATACATGTGCACTATACTATATTCTTTCTCATTATAACAGAATCATACATCTTCTTTTGGATATTACGGTGCGGCGGAGCCGCCAGTCCGGTGTGGCGAGAGCCACCTGTCCGGACTAACGGAGCCACCTATTGATAGTTACTCAGCCTGAGCAGGATCCAAGCCGTATACCTCTCTCATGGA
>CALWGV010000004.1 GCA_944380185.1 uncultured Lachnospiraceae bacterium | reverse complement strand
ACGACCTTTACCTTGCCCTCTTTATCCTTATCCTTACCGGTGATCACCTTGACGATGTCATCCTTTTTAATCTTACTGGTTGCCATAGCTGCCCTCCTTATAATACTTCCGGAGCCAGAGAAACAATCTTCATGAACTGATGCTCTCTCAGCTCTCTGGCCACGGGCCCAAAAATACGGGTTCCTCTGGGGGTCTTGTCATCCTTGATGATAACGGCTGCATTCTCATCGAATTTGATGTAGGAGCCGTCCGCGCGGCGGGCGCCGCTGACCGAGCGCACCACTACAGCCTTAACCACATCGCCCTTTTTAACAACTCCGCCAGGCGTTGCATCTTTAACGCTGGCAACGATGATATCGCCGATATTCGCATATCTTCTGGTGGAACCGCCCATCACACGGATGCACAGCAGCTCCTTGGCGCCTGTATTATCAGCTACCTTCAGTCTGGTTTCCTGCTGAATCATGCCTTACACTCCTTTCAAGCTTCGTCCAATTACTTCGCCTTCTCGATGATCTCCACAAGTCTCCATCTCTTATCCTTGGACAGAGGTCTTGTCTCCATCACTCTGACGGTGTCACCGATTCTGCACTCGTTGTTCTCGTCGTGAGCCTTCAGCTTGTAGGTTCTGGTTACGATCTTGCCGTACAGCGGATGCTTTACGCGGTTTACCACAGCCACGACAATGGTTTTGTCCATCTTATCGCTAATGACCTTGCCGGTCCGTGTTTTTCTCAAATTTCTTTCCACAACAAATTCCTCCTTTCCGGATTACTCAGCAACATTGGCTTTCTCAGTGATCACTGTCTGAATGCGGGCGATGTTCTTGCGAACCTCTTTGATCCGGCCAGTGTTATCCAGCTGATTTGTTGCGTTCTGAAATCTTAAATTGAACAGTTCCTTCTTCGCAGCTACCAACTCATTGTTCAGATCTGCAGCCGACTTCTTTCTCAAATCCTCTACATACTTATTCGTTTTCACTGTCATCACCGCCTTCTAACTCTTCACGGGAAGCGATCTTGCACTTGCAGGGCAGCTTATGCATAGCCAGACGCAGTGCCTCTCTCGCCGTCTCCTCGGGTACGCCTGCAATTTCAAACAATACGCGGCCGGGCTTCACTACGGCTACCCAGTATTCCAGGGCGCCCTTTCCGGAACCCATTCGAGTTTCAGCAGGCTTTGTGGTCACAGGTTTGTCGGGGAAAATCTTGATCCAGACTTTACCGCCACGCTTGATGTAACGGGTCATGGCGACACGGGCAGCCTCGATCTGGTTGGACTTAATCCAGGCGGGCTCCACGGCAACCAGGCCGTACTCACCGTTGGTGATGCGGTTGCCCCTGGTAGCCTTTCCGGCCATGGTACCACGGAACTGTTTACGACGTTTTACTCTCTTAGGCATCAACATAATTATTTCTCGCTCCCTTCCTTGGTTGCTTTGGTCGGAAGAACCTCACCCTTGTAGATCCATACCTTTACGCCCAGGCGGCCATAGGTGGTGGCAGCCTCTGCGAAACCGTAATCAATATCTGCTCTCAGAGTCTGCAGCGGGATGGTGCCCTCGCTGTAATGCTCGGTGCGGGCGATCTCAGCGCCGCCCAGACGGCCGCCCACGCTGGCCTTAATGCCCTTGGCGCCGGCCTTCATGGTTCTCTGCATCGTGGACTTCATTGCACGGCGGAAGGAGATACGATTCTCCAGCTGAGCTGCGATGTTCTCAGCCACCAGCTGCGCATCGCGGTCAGGTCTCTTGACCTCCTTGATGTCGATAAACAGCTTCTTGGCCGTCATCTTCTGCACTTCAGCCTTCAGCTTCTCGATCTCTGCGCCGCCCTTGCCGATAACGATGCCGGGCTTGGCAGTGTAAATAATCACCTTCATGCGGTCAGACGCTCTCTCGATCTCAATCCGGGAGATGCCGGCGCTGTAAAGTTTCTTTTTCAGGAAAGTCCGAATCTGATAATCTTCCACCAGGTTGTCGGCGAAATCAGCTTCAGCATACCACTTGGAATCCCAGTCTTTAATGATTCCGACTCTCAATCCATGAGGATTTACCTTCTGTCCCATGTTCTGTTCGCCCTCCTTTATTTCTCATTCAGCACAATGGTGATGTGGCTCATTCTCTTCTCGATGCGATAAGCCCGGCCCTGTGCCCTCGGTTTGATTCTCTTCATCGTCGGTCCCTTGTTTGCGTAGCACTCCTCGATGTAGAGGTTGTCGGCGTTCATGCCGTTGTTGTTCTCCGCGTTGGCGATGGCGGATTCCAGCAGTTTCTTTATCAAAGAAGAGGCATATCTGGGATTGTAGGTCAGAATGCCGAGGGCAGTCTGCACATCCTTGCCTCTGATAGCGTCCAGTACGAAGCAAGCTTTCTGAACGGATACTCTAGCGTAGGAAAGCTTTGCGGAAGGTCTTACATCCTTATTCGCATTTCTTTCTCTCTTAATTTGACTTCTGTGTCCTTTAGCCATGAATAAAACCTCCTTTCTCTACCCGCAATTAGCGACGGGACTTCTTCTCGTCTTTTCCGTGGCCTCTGTAGGTTCTGGTAGCCACGAATTCGCCCAGCTTATGGCCTACCATATCCTCGGTGATATACACCGGAACATGTCTTCTGCCATCGTGAACTGCGATTGTATGACCAACCATCTGCGGGAAGATCGTGGAGCGGCGGGACCAGGTCTTGATGACCTGCTTCTGGCCGGATGCGTTCATAGCGTCCACCTTTTTCAGTAAATGCTCATCCGCAAAGGGTCCTTTTTTTAATGAACGTGCCATGGGTCTACCTCCTTAATTATTTACCGTTGCGTCTTCTTACGATTAACTTGTTAGACTGCTTGTTCTTCTTTCTGGTCTTCAGACCCAGAGCAGGCTTGCCCCAAGGGGTGCAGGGACCGGGACGACCGATACCGGTCTTGCCCTCGCCGCCGCCGTGAGGGTGATCGTTGGGGTTCATAACGGAACCGCGAACGGTAGGACGAATACCCATATGGCGCTTACGGCCTGCCTTACCTACGTTGATCAGAGAATGCTCGCCGTTGCCGACCACACCGATGGTGGCTCTGCACTCGATAGGAACCATTCTCATCTCGCCGGAGGGAAGACGCAGCGTAGCGTACTTGCCTTCCTTGGCCATCAGCTGAGCGCTGACGCCGGCGGAACGCACCAGCTGGCCGCCTTTGCCGGGGTGCATTTCAATATTGTGAACCTGGGCACCGATGGGGATGTTCCTCAGAGGCAGGCAGTTGCCCACTCTGGCCTCGGCAGTCTCGCCGTTCATCACCTTCATGCCGTCGGTCAGGCCCTCGGGAGCCAAGATATAAGCTTTCTCGCCGTCTGCGTAGCAGATCAGGGCGATGTTGGCGCTTCTGTTGGGATCGTACTCGATGCCGATTACGGTTGCAGGAACGCCGTCCTTATATCTCTTGAAATCGATGATTCTGTATTTTCTTCTGGAACCGCCGCCGCGATGTCTTACGGTAATCTTGCCCTGGTTGTTGCGGCCGGCGTTCTTCTTCAGGGAAGTGGTCAGGGACTTCTCCGGAGTCGTCTTGGTGATCTCGGAGAAATCGGAGCCGGTCATGTGTCTTCTGGACGGGGTATAGGGATTATATTTTTTGATTCCCATGATCTTCACTCCTTTACATTTTTGGTATCACGCCTGTCGGC
>CALWGV010000003.1 GCA_944380185.1 uncultured Lachnospiraceae bacterium | reverse complement strand
GGGATAAGTTGAAATCCGTTCGGGAAATGGCGGCTGAGGCGGCAGTCAATCCCAATACGATGCAGAAGGCCTTCGCAGAATTGGAGCGGACGGGGTTAATCTATACGCAGCGGACAGCGGGGCGGTTCGTCACCGAGGACGATGAACTGATCCGGCAGTACAGGCGGCGGATTGCCCTGGAGAAGATCGAGGAATTTATGAAGGCCATGAAGGAGATGGGCTACAGCCGGCAAGAGGTCATAGCCCTGATGGAGAGGGATCGGGAAGAAGCCGGCGCGGCAGGCGATGAGGCAGCAAGCAATGAGACGGCAGGCAATGGGGCAGCCGGCATAGGGCCGGATGAGACAGCCGGCGAAGTGAGGAATGAGACAGCGCCGCAGCAAGAGGAGGCGCAGAAAGGGGAGATGAATCTATGACACCGATTCTGGAGTGCAGGGACCTGACGAAAGCCTACGGCAAGGGCGCCCGCCCTGCGTTGAATCATGTGAATCTGAAGCTGAATCGAGGCCGGATCATCGGCCTTCTGGGGCCCAACGGCAGCGGGAAGACGACGCTGATCAAGCTGGCCAACGGTCTTTTGGCACCTACTACAGGAGGAATCTGGATCGATGAAAAGCCGGTGGGGATTGAGACCCATAAGATTGTGTCTTATCTGCCGGAGCGCACCTATCTGAATATGGGAATGACGGTCAATGAGGCAATCCGGTATTTTAAGGATTTCTACGCTGATTTCCAGGAGGAAAGGGCCTATGAGATGCTGAAAAATCTCCATATCGACCCTTCCGCCAGGCTGAAAACCCTGTCTAAGGGAACAAAGGAGAAGGTGCAGCTGATCCTGGTCATGAGCCGGAATGCGCAGCTTTATGTCCTGGATGAGCCCATCGGCGGTGTGGACCCGGCTGCCAGGGATTATATCCTGAATACGATCATCACCAATTACAATGAGAATGCTACCGTTGTGATTTCCACCCACCTGATCGCGGATGTGGAGACGATTCTGGACGAGGTGGTCTTCCTGCGCTACGGCGAAGTGGTACTTCATGCTTCGGTGGATGCGATCCGTGAAGAAAATGGCAAATCGGTGGATGCTCTGTTCCGGGAGGTGTTCAGATGTTAGGAAAATTGCTGAAATATGATCTGAAAGCCAGCTATCGGTATCTGCTGGTCTGCTATTGCGTCTATATCGCGCTGACTGTGGGTTTTGTGCTCAGCGTAAAAGGAGTGGATACGGCCTCCGGCGTGCCGGGCATGGTTCTGGCCTTTACCTTCCTCTCGCTGACCATACTCTGGGGCGGTTCCCTGATCGCCCTGGTTATCCTGACTTACGTGCTGGTGATCCGCCGTTTCTATGTAAATCTGGTGCGGGACGAGGGCTATCTGACATTGACTCTGCCTGTTTCTACCCGGATGCATATGCTGTCCAAACTGTTGAGCGGAGTGTTCTTCATTGTGCTTACCGGCATCGTCATAGCCGCCGGCCTGGCGATTGTGGCCGCAGGGTTGGGCGGGGCCAATGTATGGGAGGAACTGGCGCAGGCTTTACGCAGCTTCTTTGAGACCTTCGAGTCCTTCTATGGCACCCTCTTTTTCGTCAACGGCGTGCTGAACTTTATCCGAGGCATTCTGCTGATTTACTTCTCCATCTGCGTCGGACAGATGTTTGCCAAACATAAAATCTGGGGAGCCATCGGAGCTTATCTGGGCCTTCTGATTGTGCTGGAGCTCTTTGTCTTTATCGGCTCGTTGGTGTTCGGCCTTTACGGCGGAGTGAACGCCTTAGTCAGATGGATGTACAGCGGTTCCACTTGGCTTAATACTATATATATTATCGCGCAGATCCTGATCTATTTCTTCCTGGGGGCGTGGATCCTGGAGAAGAGGGCGAATCTGGAGTAAAATGTATCTGCCGATCATAACGGGAGCCGTCCGGCCAAGGACGGTTCCTTATTTTTTTCCTCCGGCAAATCAAGTTGCAAAAATGAGGGCTTTCGTATATACTGGGAGAAAGGCAGAAATGGCCGATTGATCAGACAATCAAAAGAAAGAGGTAATACGATGACTTTACTGGAAAATTGGAGACAGGCAGCATATGAGAGCGAGAGAGACCAGAGAAGCGAGCAGCTTTTCTGGGGTGCATATTTTAATAAGGAAAAAGAGATCTACGAGCAGATTCTGGCGGCGGCGGAGCCGGTGACTGGCACGGTGAAGGAGCTGGCCGAGAGGTTTGGAGCCGAGCTTTCCCTGATGGTGGGATTCTTAGACGGCATCAACGACAGCCTGAAGACGCCTAATCCTATCGAGACCATGGAGGAGGATACGCCGGTATCCCTGGATTACGATCCGGAGAAGCTCTATTACAATATGGTGGCGGCAAAGGCCAAGTGGCTCTATGAGCTGCCTCAGTGGGATGAGCTTCTCACTCCGGAGAGAAGAAAGGAGCTCTATCGGGAGCAGAAATCCTCCGGCACCATCGTAAAGGGGCGCAAGATCGGCCGCAATGAGCCCTGTCCCTGCGGTTCCGGCAAGAAATACAAATACTGCTGCGGCAGGTGAGGAGGACGGCATGTTTCGGTATGCACTCTTTGATTTGGACGGCACGCTGACCGACCCCGGAGAGGGGATAACAAAGAGCATCCAGTATTCCTTTGAATGGCACGGGATTCCCGTATCGGACAGACATGAGCTGGAAGTCTATATCGGTCCGCCGCTGCGGGACGAGTTTATGACAAGGCTTAAGGTGGATGAAGCGAAGGCGGATTCCCTGGTGGCCAAATTTCGGGAGAGATACAACGATGTGGGCTGGCAGGAAAACGAGCTGATTTCCGGCATTCCCGAGGCGCTCAAGACCTTGCGCAGGGCAGGTTTTCATCTGGCTGTAGCCAGCTCCAAGCCGATTACGGTGGCCACCTTAGTGCTGAGGCATTTTGATCTGGAGCAGTATTTTGACACCATCTGCTGCAGTGCTCCCGACGGAAGCCATGCGCTGAAAAAGGATATCGTGGCCCGGGCTCTCGTGGAACTTTGCGTGACAGAGGAAGAAAAGCCGTTTGCGGCCATGGTGGGCGACCGCAAGCATGATATCATCGGCGGAAAGGCCAACGGTATCTCTACCGTGGGTTTGCTTACCGGTTATGGCAGCCGTGAGGAGCTCGCCTGCGCGGGGGCCGATTTTATCGCTGCTTCACCGGGAGACATGGTTCAGTGGCTGCTGGCCTGAGAGGGTGGCTTCCCTGATGGAGAGGAGGCAGACAGAGGGATGGATGAAAACCGTGCCAGGTTGAGGGATAAAAAGAGAATTGTCGTCAAGATCGGCAGTTCTTCCCTGACCCATGAGGAGACCGGCGAGGTAAATTTGATTAAGCTGGAGAAGCTGGTAAGGGAACTGTGCGATCTGCGAAACCGGGGGATTCAGGTGGTGTTAGTCAGCTCCGGCGCCATCGCTGTGGGGGCCAGAACTCTGGGCCTTTCCGAGCGGCCGCAGCAGACGGCTCTAAAACAGGCCTGCGCCTCGGTGGGACAGGCCAGGCTGATGATGATCTATCAGAGGCTTTTCGCCGAATACAACTGTATTGCCTCCCAGATTCTGATGACCAAAAACACCATGCTCAACGCGATCAATCGGGAGAATGCTCAGAATACTTTTGAGAAGCTTCTGGGGTTGGGCGTGATTCCGATTGTCAACGAAAATGATACCATTTCCACCTATGAATTGTCGCAGCTGCAGCAGTTCGGGGACAACGACACGCTGTCTGCGGTGGTGACGGCCATGATTGGGGCGGATCTGCTGATCCTTCTGTCAGATATCGAGGGTCTCTATACGGATGATCCTCGTCTGAATCCGGAGGCATGTTTCATCGATAAGGTGGAGAGGCTGGATGAGGAGATCATGAGGCTTGGCAAAGGCGCGGGAACCCGCGCAGGTACCGGAGGAATGGCCACCAAGCTGTCCTGCGCCCGGATTGCCACGGCCTCAGGGGCCGATATGATTATAGCGGACGGCGGCGACGTGGGGATAATCCACCGGCTGATGGACGGTGAAGAGAGAGGAACTTTGTTTCTGGCGGCCCGAGAGGAACATTTTGATCTGGAGAAATACCTGATGTAGGAGAGAAGCTATGGAATATCTGGAGCAGATCGGAAGGCTGGCAAAGGAAGGAGCGCAGAAGCTGCGTATTCTGCCCGGCGGGCGCAAAAATGAGATCTTGGAAAGCGTGGCGCAGGAATTGCTGCTGGCCCAGGATGAGATCCTGACGGCCAATGAGCAGGACATGGAGGCGGCGCGTGCCCGGGGAATGTCGGCGGGTCTTCTGGACCGTCTGGCTCTGAACCCGGCGCGTATCCGTTCCATGGCAGATGGACTGCGGCAGGTGGCTGCGCTGGAGGATCCGGTGGGCGAGGTGCTCTGGATGAAAAAGAGGCCCAACGGCCTTCTGATCGGTCAGAAGCGGGTGCCTCTGGGAGTGGTTGGCATAATCTATGAGGCCCGGCCCAATGTGACGGCGGACGCCTTTGGTCTGTGCTTTAAGTCCGGCAATGCAGCGGTCCTGAAAGGGGGAAGCGATGCCATTCATTCCAACAGGGCCATTGTAACGGCTCTGCAGAGAGCCCTGATGAAGGGCGGTTTAGGCGAGGGCATTTTGCAGCTGATCGACAGCACGGACCGGCAGGTAACGGCGGAATTCATGAAGATGAACGACTATCTGGACGTGCTGATTCCCCGGGGCGGGGCCGGCCTGATCCGCACAGTGGTGCGTGAGAGCACCGTCCCGGTCATCGAGACAGGCACAGGCAACTGCCATATCTACGTGGATGCCTCGGCAGATCTTTCCATGGCCTTGGATATTATCGACAATGCCAAGACGGGACGGGTAGGCGTCTGCAATGCCTGCGAGTCAATGGTGATTCATGAGGCAGTGGCCCAGACCTTTTTGCCGAGGCTTTGCGATCGGCTGGACGCTCATCATGTGGAGATTCGGGGAGACAAGAAAGCCTGCGAGGCAGATAGGCGGATACAGCCGGCCACGGAGGAGGACTGGGGCATGGAATATCTGGACTACATCCTGTCGGTGAAAACGGTAAAAAGTCTGGATGAAGCTATCGCCCATATCAACCGATACAATACCGGTCATTCCGAGGCCATCGTCACCCGGGATTATGGCAATGCGCAGCGTTTCCTGGATGAAATCGATGCGGCGGCAGTCTATGTCAATGCTTCCACCCGCTTTACCGACGGCAGCGAGTTTGGCTTCGGCGCGGAGATCGGCATCAGTACCCAGAAGCTGCATGCCAGAGGTCCCATGGGGTTGAAGGAGCTGACAACGACGAAATATGTGATCTATGGAAACGGCCAGATACGCCCCTGAAAAGTGCAGGGGAGCGGACAGCAAGAGCAGCAGGAAGGAGAGGGCAGATGCGAAAAGTGCTTTTGACGGCTTTTGAGCCCTTTGGGACAGATGCGGTAAATAGTTCGGCTCTGGTGTGCAGCGCGGTGAAGCTGCGGGGAGAGAATTACACTGTGGCAAAGCGGATTCTGCCGGTAGAGTTTAGGGCAGGAGCGGAGGCTTTGCGGCAGGCCGTGGCCGAGGAACGGCCGGAGCTGGTGATTTGTATGGGGCAGGCAGGCGGTCGGAAACTTGTGACTCCTGAGAGAGTGGCGGTCAATCTGATGGATGCCCGTATTCCGGACAACGCAGGCTTTCAGCCTGATGAGGAGCCGGTGGAGCCTGCAGGACCGGCAGCTTATTTTTCCAATGCGCCGGTAAAGGCAGCGGTGGCGGCGGCTGTGACTGCGGGGCTGCCGGCTGCCGTATCCGATTCGGCGGGAACATATGTCTGCAACTGTATTTTTTACACGCTGATGCATGAGATCGGCAGGCTGCCGGCCAACGAAGCTGTCCCCGCTGTGTGGGGGGATTTTGTCCATCTGCCCTGGGCGGACGGACAGCAGGGGATCGACAGGGATAAGCCCTCTCTGCCGGTGGAGAAGATGGCCCGTACTGTGGAATTCATCATCGAAGAGATGCTGAAGAGGAAAATTCAGAATACCATCTGTACCAGGAGCATATAGAGGATGGTGCCTCCGGCGATGGAGAGGATCAGGTTATGCCGCCGCCGGTGGAGGATCAGGATGAACAGGGCGCAGATAAACTCCGGGATGCCAAAGGGCGAGGCGGTCAGGCTGACGTTTTTATAACAGTACACTACCAGCATGGCCATGATCGAGTAGGGCAGAGCCTGACCCAGATAGCGGACGAAGGAAGGCATCCGGTTCTTGTCGGGGAAGAGAAGGAAGGGGATGGCTCTGGTGAGAAAAGTGACGGCCGCAAGGATAGCGATGAGAATCAGAGATTGGGAGGTAGTCAGCATGTATGGTCACCTTCCTTTTTTTCTGCCTGTCCGGCGGCGTCCATGTAATCTGCCGGCCGGTATGGGGAGGACTTTTGCCGGCAGTCGCGGCGGTAGAGCAGATACTGAAAGAGCAGAATAGCAGCCATGGAGGGAATCAGGAAGGAATCGGGACCAAAGAAAAACAGGCAGATCAGGGAGAGAATGAACCCTCCGACTGCCGGAAGATGGTCTTCTGCTTTCTCCCACTGTTCGATGGCAATCACCAGAAAGAGGGCGGTCATCACGAAGTCGATGCCTTCACTGGAGAAGGGTAGATAGCGTCCGATCAGAGCTCCCGCTGCGCTTCCTATAATCCAGTAGCTTTGATCCAGCAGCGTGACAAGAAAGCGAAAACGGGCCGGGTCGGCGCCCTCCGGCGTTCTGCCGGTGCACAAAAGAGAGTAGGTCTCATCAGAGAGGCCGAAGACGCAGTACCATTTGGTCAATCCGCGGCCCTCATACTTATCCAGCATGGAGAGGCCGTAGAAAACGTGCCTGGCATTGACAGTCAGGGCCAAAAGCAGAGCGGAGAGCGGAGAAAAAGGGGCGGCAAACAGGCCGACGGCTGCAAACTGCAGGGAGCCGGCGTAGACGGCAAAGGACATCAGGGCTGCCCACAGAGGACCGTAGCCCTGTTCCTGAAAGAGAATGCCAAAGGCGCAGCCTAAAAACAGGTAGCCGGCCATTACGGGCAGGGTCAGGTAGAAAGCTTGTCTGTAGTGTTCTTTTTTCATGGATGGCCTCCCTCCTCCATTGCGGCCGCCTGGTCGGGCGCAGATGGTCCGCGAATTGATTTCTATACTAGTGGATTCCGGCTGAAAAGTCAATGCACTGTTCTTTTGCCTTTCGTCTGTTCATAGAATGGCAGAGAGCAAAATATGGCGGAATGGTGTATATGCAGAAAAGAAAAAGGAGAAAAAACAAGGCTGAACGGCTCTTCATTCTGTGGATAAGCCTGGGCCTTTTTCTGATGGGAGGACAGACGGGAACGGCTCTGGCAGCGCAAAGGGAGGAGCAGCTCTCCCTCTATGCCCAGAGCGCTGTGCTGATGGACGGGGACAGCGGGAGGATTCTCTACGAAAAAAACGGCTATGAAATCCTTCCGATGGCCAGCACCACCAAAATCATGACCTGTATCCTGGCTCTGGAGAACGGAGATCCTGACGATATGCTGACGGTCTCCTCATACGCGTCGTCCATGCCGGAGGTCCATCTGGGGGTGCGGGAGGGGGAGACTTATCGGCTGGGAGATCTTCTCTATTCTTTGATGCTGGAAAGTCATAATGACACGGCCGTGGTGGTAGCCGAGGGAGTGGCAGGCTCAGTGGAGAATTTTGCGGCCATGATGAATCAAAAAGCGAGGGATATCGGGGCCTACGATACTTTTTTCGTGACGCCCAACGGACTGGACGCCACGGCCCTGTGCCGAAATGCAGACGGACAGAGCGAGGAGAGAGCTCATTCCACTACGGCCGCCGATCTGGCCAGGATCCTGCGTTACTGCATACGGGAATCGCCCAAAAGGGAGGAGTTTCTGGAGATTACCCGTACGGATGCCTACCAGTTTACAGATGGGAACGGCAGGAGAAGCTTTGTCTGCTACAACCACAACGCTTTTCTGGATATGATGGAGGGAGCTTTGACCGGAAAGACCGGATTTACCGCCAAAGCAGGGTACTGCTATGTAGGGGCGGTGGAGCAGGACGGAGAGCTCTACATCGTGGCTCTTTTGGCCTGCGGCTGGCCGGGCAACAAGACTTACAAGTGGTCCGATATGCGTACCCTGGTAAACTATGGACTGGAAAATTACGAGTATCGTGATGTGTGGCGTGAGCCTGAACTTACGGAGATATTGGTGGAGGAGGGAGTGCCCTGGGATGAAAGCCCTGACGGCGAGGCTTATGTGGCGTTAAAGGCGGACTACGGCGGGCAGGGGGCGGGCCTGTCTCTGCTCTTGCGGCCGGATGAGGAGGTGACCATGCAGGTGCAGACAGAAGATAGCCTGACGGCTCCGGTGCAGGCCGGGACGGCAGTCGGCTCCGTGACTTATCTGCTGGACGGAGAGGCGGTCAGAAGCTACAATCTGATTACGGTACGGGATGTGGAGAAAAGAGATTACTCCTGGTATCTGCGCTACGTGTGGAAACTGCTTTTGGCGCAATGAGTCGAAAGCCATCGAAAGAGTGTTAAATATATGTCTTTTTTGAGGCCAGAGGTTGCATTTTGCACAAAAAAAGGCTATGATAGTAAGGAATCTTTTCTGAACATGGTTGGATGCCAGATAGAAATTGGAGGAGAAAAATGACGAATGTTTCAATGAGTGCGGCGAGAAAGAGAATCGCCGTCCTGTTGGATGAGGGAAGCTTTCTGGAACTGGGCGCGGCGGTGACGGCCAGAAGCACGGATTTTAACATGACTGCCTGCGCAGAGCCCACGGACGGTGTGGTCACCGGCTACGGCACCATCGATGGCAATCTGGTCTATGTCTACAGTCAGGATGCCTCTGTGCTGGGAGGCTCCCTGGGAGAGATGCACGCGGCCAAGATCTGCCGGCTCTATGAATTGGCCATGCGGATGGGCGCTCCGGTGATTGGCCTGCTGGACTGCGCCGGCCTGCGGCTTCAGGAGGCTCTGGATGCGCTGAATGGCTTTGGCCGTATCTATCGGCTCCAGAGCGACGCGTCGGGAGTCATTCCTCAGATTACTGCCGTTTTTGGCAGCTGCGGCGGCGGTATGGCTCTGATGCCTCAGCTTTCGGATTTCAGCTTTATCGAGGAGAGCGGAAGACTTTTTGTCAATGCGCCCAATACGCTGGAGGGCAATCGGTCGGATAAGTGCGACACGGCCTGCGCTTCCTACCAGAGCGGACATGCAGGTTCCGGTGATGTGGGGACCGAGGAGGAGATTTTACGGAAGATCCGGACCTTGATCTCTATCCTGCCGGCCAACAATGAAGATGATATGTCCTATGATGAGTGCCTGGATGACTTGAATCGCCTGTGCCCGGAGATCACCGGCTGCGGTGGAGACGGGGGACGGATGCTGGAGGTTTTGTCCGACAGCGGCTTTTTCTTTGAGGTGAGAAGAGATTATCACTCGGAGATGGCCACAGGATTTATCCGCCTGAACGGCATGACAGTGGGAGCAGTGGCCAATCGCACGGAGCTCTGGTCTCCTGAAGGGGAAAAGGCGGCAGCCTACGACGGCAGACTGACCTGCGGCGGCTGTGAGAAGGCGGCTCGCTTTGTCCGCTTCTGCGACGCTTTTGAAATTCCGCTTCTGACGCTCACCCAGGTAGCCGGTTTTGCCGCTTCCGTGGAGGAGGAGGCAGGGATTGCCGCGGCGGCGGCACATCTGACGCAGGTCTTTGCCGAGGCGACGACTCCGCGGGTCAATGTAATCGTGGGACAGGCCTATTCCAGCGCTGTCCTTGTGATGAACAGCAAAGCTCTGGGGGCGGATCTGGTCTATGCCTGGCCGAAAGCAGCCATCGGCGTGATGGAGCCCGAGGCAGCAGCCAGAGTAATGTATGCCGGTGAGATTGAAGCGGCTCAGGACAAGGCGGAAACGCTGAAGGAGGCGGCAGCGAAATATGCCGAGCTCCAGGCCAGCGCTCAGGCGGCTGCTGCCAGAGGGTATGTGGATCAGATTATTCCCGAGGAAGCTACCCGCAAATATCTGATCGGAGCTTTTGAGATGCTGTTTACCAAAAGAGAATCACGTCCGCCCAAGAAGCACAGCGCAGTGTAAGGAGGGAGCTCTATGATTACACAGTCCAGTTTAACCGTGGCGGAAACCTTTCAGAATGCACAGCCGGATACGATCTTGATCTTTGTGGCGGCAGTGATTTTCCTCGCGGCAGTATTTCTGCTGATCCGCTGCTACCAGGGGGTGCGCAGCCTGGCGGATGAAAGAGGAAAGGGCGCGTCGGCTTTGCCCAAGCAGCCTGTATCCGATGGGACGGCCGGACAGCCGTCCATAGCGCCTGCCGGAGCATCTGCGTCTGCGGCAGCTGCTGCAGGACCTGGTTTTGCGCCGGGACCGGCACAGGATCTGCAGCTGATAGCGGTGATCACGGCGGCCATAGCGGCATCGGAAAACATCCCGGCGGACGGCATTGTGATCCGCTCCATTCGCCGGTCAGCAAATAATAATTGGAAACGAGCCTGATAAAACGAGTCCGACAGGAGGAAAAATAAAGATGAAAAATTACAGAATTACGGTAAATGGTGTCTCCTATGATGTGACGGTGGAGGAGCGTCCTGCGGGGGCAGCTCCTGCTGCAGGTCCCATGCCCGGCCCTGTGCCCATGGCGGCGCCTGCCCCTGCTCCTGCCCCCGTTCCGGCGCCTGAGACACCTGCCCCTGCCCCGGCTTTCGCACCTGCTGCGTCCGGCTCTGCGGGCAGCGTCAAGGTGGAGGCCGGAGCCGCCGGCAAGATCACTAAGATCGAGGCCAAAGTGGGCCAGGCAGTGAAGGCGGGAGAGACGGTGATGTATCTGGAGGCCATGAAGATGGAGATTCCCGTGGCAGCTCCTCAGGACGGCACAGTGGCTACCATCGAGGTGTCTGAGGGAACCAGCGTTGAGACGGGCCAGGTGCTCGCCACTCTTAACTGAACGGCTCATCCGGGTTTGGACAGGAGGAAATTATGAGTGAGACAGTAAAAAAACCGCTGAAGATAACGGAGACGATCCTCCGGGACGCCCACCAGTCCCTGATCGCCACCCGCATGACGACGGAGCAGATGCTTCCGATCGTGGAAAAAATGGATCAGGTGGGGTATTATTCCGTGGAGTGCTGGGGCGGGGCTACCTTTGACGCCTCCCTGCGTTTCCTGAAAGAAGACCCCTGGGACAGACTGCGCAAGTTCCGCGACGGCTTTAAAAAGACCAAGCTGCAGATGCTCTTCCGCGGGCAGAATATCCTGGGCTACCGGCCTTACGCCGACGATGTGGTGCAGTATTTCGTGCAGAAATCCATTGCAAACGGCATCGATATCATCCGCATCTTTGACTGCTTCAATGATCTGCGCAATTTAAAATGCGCTGTGGATGCGGCCATCCATGAGAAAGGACATGCACAGGTGGCTTTGTCCTACACCATCGGGGACGGCTATACTCTGGATTACTGGAAGGACATGGCCAAGCGGATCGAGGATATGGGCGCCCATTCCATCTGTATCAAGGATATGGCCGGCCTGCTTCTGCCCTATGAGGCCACCAGGCTGGTGACTGCGCTAAAGGAGGTCACCGATCTGCCGATCCAGGTGCATACCCATTATACCTCCGGTGTCGCCTCGATGACCTATTTAAAGGCGGTGGAGGCCGGAGCGGATGTGATCGATACGGCCATGTCGCCCTTCGCCATGGGGACGTCGCAGCCGGCCACGGAGGTGATGGTGGAGACCTTTAAGGGAACTCCCTATGATACGGGGCTGGATCAGAACCTGCTCTCTGAAATAGCCGATTACTTCCGCCCGATCCGGGATGAGGCCCTGGAGTCCGGCCTTTTAAATCCCAAGAATCTGGGCGTCAATATCAAGACGCTGCTCTATCAGGTGCCCGGCGGCATGCTTTCTAACCTGACCTCCCAGTTAAAGGAGCAGCATGCGGAGGACCGCTACTACGATGTGCTGGAGGAAGTGCCCAGGGTACGGGAAGATCTGGGAGAGCCGCCTCTGGTGACTCCTTCGTCCCAGATTGTAGGAACCCAGGCCGTATTCAATGTGCTGATGGGCGAGAGATATAAGATGGTGACCAAGGAGACGAAGGCTGTCCTCTCCGGCGAGTACGGGGCGACGATCAAGCCTTTCAATAAGGAATTGCAGAAGAAAGTCATTGGCGACAAGGAGCCGATCACCTGCCGTCCTGCGGATTTGATTCCGCCGGAGCTTGACAAGCTGCGCTCGGAGATCAGCCAGTGGCAGCAGCAGGACGAGGATGTATTGACCTACGCCCTCTTCCCCCAGGTGGCCATTGATTTCTTCAAGTACCGGGAGGCCCAGCAAAAAAAGGTGGATCTGACTGTGGCGGATACGGAAAACAAGGCCTATCCGGTCTGATCTGATAGTCTGTAGTCTGACTTGGGTATTATATGGTATTTTAAATGAGGATGTCCCGCAGCATCAAGCTGCTGTGAAGACATCCTCTTTTTTGCGTACGTTAATATCCTTTTTCGCGCAGCTGGCGGTAGGTGGAGGGCGTCGTGTGGTACAATGACTCGAATTTTTTGTAAACGGTGCTTAACGCCGTAGGCGACGCCCCCTTCTATTTCATGCCCTTCTTGGTGGGTTATTCGGCAGCAAAACGGTTCAAGGTCAAAGAGGTGTTTGGCATCATGACGGCCGGCATCCTGATGTACTCGATGGGGCATTACCGAGCGGCTCTCTACGGCTATGCGCTGCCGGAGAAAAGACCGCTCGTTGCCTCGATGCTGGGCGGCGCCATCGCGGGCAGTTTGGCTATGCTGCTGGGCGTTGTGATCTACGCCTTCTCGATGCCCGGAATTACCAGCATCGCCGCATATATTGACGACGGCAGTAACTTCATTCTTTTGCTGGTAGTTATGGTGGTCGCCTGGGTCAGCCCGTTTGTGATCTCCTTCTTCATTGCGCCCCAGGAGAATAAGGCTGCCAGGGTTTAAAAGGCTAATTTCGTTGGTTTTCGCTTGTGCATGGATGTTCAATGATTTCGATGCAGCGTGGACTAGGCAGGAACGCGATAAAAAATCCAACCGCCGCATGAACAATGCAAAATTCCAAAAGGCTTTGACGGATACCGACAATGTCCATTATCCCTTCCGCTGGGGAATTGATTTCTATCACCGCTATAAAGAGGATCTGGAGTTATTTGAGGAGCTAGGCATCCGGGTGCTGCGCACCTCCGTCAACTGGGCCCGGATTTATCCAAACGGCGACGATGAAAGGCCCAATGAAGAGGGAATTCGCTGTTTGAACAGCTGGGAGATCTGGTGGATTACTGGCTGCCCTTCAATGAGTTCAATGCGGGAAAATTTAACCCCTATAACGGCGTCTGCCTGGTGGAGGACCAGGAAGAGGATTACAGCAACGCCATTTTCCAGTGCCTGCACAATCAGCTTATTGCCAATGCGCTGACTGTGCAGACCGGGCATGAAATCCTGCCGGGCAGCAAGATCGGCGGGATGATCGCTCGTTTTACCACCTATCCGGTGATTTCGTACCCTTTCCTATTATTTCTCCCAGGTTTCCACCACGGAGCAGGGCTGGGAAAAGACCAGCGGCAATCTGATCATGGCAAACAAGAATCCTTATCTGGAATCCAGCAAATGGGGCTGGCAGAAGGACCCTGTGGGCCTGCGCATCACCTTAAATCAGGTGTACGACCGCTATCAGCTGCCTGTGTTTATTGCGGAGAACGGACTGGGAGCAGTGGATGTACCCGGCGAAGACGTCATGGTCCATGATCCCTACCGCATCGATTATCTGAGAGCCCATGTGGAGCAGATGAAAGAGGCGGTAAAGGACGGCGTAGAGCTGATCGACTATACGATGTGGGGTTTTATCGATATTATTTCCTGCGGCTCCATGGAGATGAGCAAGCGCTACGGCGTAATCTATGTAGATCAGGATGACGAGGGCCGCGGTACGTTGACTCGCAGCCGCAAGGATTCCTTCTTCTGGTACCAGAAATGCATAGCCAGCAACGGAGAAGATCTTGCCTGACGACGAAAAAAGAGTATACTGCAGACAGTTGTCCGCAGGCGGAGCGCCGTCTGCGGGCGCTGTGAATGTAAGAAAGGGAGGGAACGACCATGAGAGAACGAAATATCCCCCGTGTTGAGGCCTATGCCGAGAGCTGCCGCACGGAGCAGGCTGAGCTTTTGCGGACATTGGGAAGGCTGCCCGCGCCAACCAAAAGCGAAGAACTGCGCGCAGAGTTTTGCAGAGATTGGCTGACCAGTCAGGGCGCGGAAGATGTATATATTGACGAGGCGAAAAACGTAATCTGTGCCCTTGGCTGCGAAGAGGGCCGGGACATGATTGTGTTTGCCGCTCACACGGATATTGTATTTCCCGATACGGAAACGCTGCCTATGCGGGAGGAGGGGAACCGCCTCTATGCCCCCGGTATCGGGGATGACACGGCGAATCTGGTCAATCTTCTGCTGGCAGCGCGGTATCTGATTCAGAATAAAACGGAGTTTGCCTGCGGCGTCCTGATCGTGGCCAATGCCTGCGAGGAGGGCCTGGGAAATCTGGACGGCGTCAGGGCGGTGTTTGACCGGTACGGCAGCCGCATCCGGGGCTTTTATTCCTTTGACGGCCATATGCCGATGTGCTGCAACGGGGCGGTGGGTTCCTTTCGCTACCGCATCACCTGCCGTACCACAGGAGGCCATTCCTATGGGGATTTCGGCCGTTCCAACGCCATTCATCTGCTCTGCGGGCTGGTGGAGGAGCTTTATCAAATAGAGCCGCCCCAGAGCGCCCGCACAACGTTTAATGTGGGACGCATCGAGGGCGGCACCACAGTCAATTCCATTGCCCAGGAGGCGTCCATGCTCTATGAATTCCGCTCTGCTTCACAGGACTGCCTGGAAGAGATGGAAAAGAAATTCCGGGCGGTGCTGGAGAAATGGCAGGATTGCGGCGGAACGTTTACCGTGGAGCTTCTGGGGGTGCGTCCCGGCGACGGCCCTCTGGACCGTGAGGAGTTAAACCGCTTTACCGGGCGCAGCGCCCAGGTGATACATGCATTCACCGGGAAGGAGGCGCGTATAATCGCCAGCTCCACCGACAGCAATATTCCCCTGTCCCTGGGAATTCCGGCCAATACCATCGGTGCAGTGAAGGGCGGCCTGGCCCATACCCGCGAAGAATGGGTGGAGCTGGACAGCCTGCCGGCAGGATTGAAGATCGCCCTGGCGTTGATGCTGGAATATGAAAAGGAGTAGAGGCACAGCTTTACATTTCTGTTTCAAGTGTTTTCTGCAGATACTGTAAAAAAATATTTGCTGCTTTAGAGAATACCTGGTATTTTTTCCAGACGATAAAGCCGGGAGCCTCCAACTGAGGAGAAAGGGGACGGAAACAGAGATTGCTGCCCTGAGTATTGATGAGCTTATCGTAGCACAGAGCGTATCCAAGCCCCTCATCCACCAATAGAGAAGCGTTAAAAAGCAGATTATAGGTAGCGACAATATGCAGTTCCGATTCTTTCCGCTGGAGCCAGCGTCCCAGATAGGCATTGTCCCCTTTTTGCTGGGAAACGATCAATGGTTTATCCCACAGATCTTCCGGGCAGATGGTTTCTTTTTCAGCTAAGGGGGAATCCTTGCGCATGAGAACGCCCCAGGTGTCTTTGATGGAAACCGGGATCGCCTCATATTTCTGCGGGTCGATCTCTGTAAAAAGCAGCCCAAAATCAATGAGGCCCTTATCCAGATATTCCAATACATGCTCCGCATTACCGCTGGAGATGTGATACTGAATATCTGGATATTTTATTTGCAGCTTTTTGGCAACTATAGCGAACAAACGTACAATTTCAGTCTCACCTGTTCCGATAAACACATTGCCGGCGATAGTTTCATCGGATTGGGTTATTTCATTTTCTGTCCGCTTAACAAGCGAGAGAATTTCTTCTGCACGCTTGCGCAAAATCATTCCTTCCTCTGTCAAAATGACCTTGCGCGAGCCTTTTACCCCACGGATTAAAAGCTGTTTTCCCAACTCGTCCTCCATGTGTTTAAGCTGTGTGGACAAGGCAGGTTGAGAGATATGCAGAGATTCGGCGGCCGCGGTAATATTTTGCTCCCTGGCCACCGCCAAAAAATACTCTAATACACGCAGTTCCATTTAGATCGTCTCCTATCAGTCAATATGGTTATCAGCAATTCTTTCATCAGTATAATAAAAAAACCCATAAGAGTCAATTATGGAAAGTGATAAAGAATAAGAATTTGATATTTGATTTGCTTGGCAGTACACTATAGACAGAAAGAAAAATAGTAATGAAAAGGGGTTATTTCAAATGGAAGCACAAATGCTCAAAGATAAGGCCGTCATCATCACCGGAGCCAGTTATGGCATGGGGCAGTCAATGGCGGAGTTGTCTGCGGAGGAAGGTGCGGCAGTAGTTATCACTGCCCGGCATCAGGAAAAGCTGGATGCTGTTAACAAAACAGCAAAGTATGAAGCTCCGGAGAACCCTTATGCCTATACCGTTCTACAGAATCTAAAGGATGCCGGGTGCACAGATGAAATGGCAGAAAAATTTATGACTCTTCAGAACAGTCATGATAAAGAACAACAGCTACAACTTCTTTCCCGTCACAGGAAGCATTTATTAGAAAAGCTTCATAGGGAAGAAAAGCAAATAGATTGCCTGGACTACCTTATTTATCAGATACAGAAAAAGAAATAACATTTAATTGGGAACGCGGGCTCTTATCACAAAAGAAAGTGGTGAACGCTATGAAAAATGCTATATCCTTATTGACAATTACTGTTTTCTCTTTGGCGGCGCTGCTTGCAGGCTGCGGAAACAGTGAACAGGCTGAGAGCGAGCCGGAAAGCAGCTCTTCCGTTCCGATAGAAACATCACCAGAATCACAGATAATGGATAGTGAAACCATGGAGGAGGAAAAGAGCATAATGAATATGATTGTACAGGTTGGCGGCACTACCTTTACTGCCACTTTGGAAGAAAATGCAGCGGTGGATGCTTTGGTGGAAATGATGGAGCAGGGGCCTGTCACCATTCAGATGAGCGACTATTCCGGTTTTGAAAAGGTTGGGCCGCTTGGAACAAGTCTTCCCACCAGCAACCAACAGACCACAACACAGGCCGGGGACATCGTGCTGTATCAGGGCAATCAAATTGTCATGTTCTATGGTTCTAATTCCTGGAGCTATACCCGGCTAGGTCATATTGATGATCTTACTGGCTGGGAAGAAGCTCTGGGCAGCGGGGATGTGGCGGCCACCTTTTTCAGAAAACATTCGAAGATACCCAGTTTGCCATCAGCGAGAAGGGACAGTGGGAAAGGGGCGGGCGCTTTTTAGTGAACGCCCCGAAGCAGAACGCTCACCTTTTTATAAAGCAAGGCAGTGATCAGACTGACCAGAACACCCTTAACCAGATTAAAAGGAGCTACGGTGAACAGGACGAAAGTCCAGACATTGGAGACGGCCGGATTGATAGCGGCTCCCATATCGATAATTTGTTCCAGGGGCATCATCTGCGAGTAAAAGGGCAGCATGACCCAGGCGTTCAGAAATACACCGGCTGCCACCATGACGATGGTGCCTACGGTCATGGCCAACACGGCCATTTTTTTTGTCTTGTGATGATGATAGATGAGCCCGGCGGGGATGACCATGGCACAGCCGATGCAGAAATTGGCGAACTCGCCGACTCCGCCGGTGCTGGTCCCGTTGATAACCAGGTTGAGAAGCACTTTGACCAGTTCAATGATGACGCCGGCCACCGGCGAGATCATAAAGGTGCCGATCAGCACGGGAACCTCGCTGAAATCCAGCTCATAGAAGCTGGGGGCGATAAAGGGAATGGGAAACTCAAAGAGCATCAGCACGACGGCGAGAGCGCCGAACATTCCCATAATCACGATGTTTTTGGTTGAGAACAGTTTTTCTTTCATGACTTCTTCCTCCTCTGACCCGTCTGCAAACGGGCGTATCTTGAAAATAAAAAAAACCCCCACACAAGTTGGGGACAGCAAAAAAGCAGAAAACGTCTTTTCCCATCCGGACTATACCGTCGGTTCTGGAATTGCACCAGATCAGCCGCCAAAGCGGGTCATGGACTATACCATCGGTAGGGAATTTCACCCTGCCCCAAAGACTTCCTCTATGAAATTGTGGAAGAAGGTCTGTGTGCCAGACGTCATCTGTTAACGAGTATAGTACAGAAGAGAAGATTTGTAAAGAGCCCTGTGAAAAAATATTGACAAGAAATAAAAATGGAAGATTAAAGCAGGGCAAAACAGAGCAAAAAATAATCCTGCGGGTTATGGTCGGAGGTTGCGCAGCGGACTAAATTCTGCTATACTGAAAAGCAGCATCATAGAACAGCTGAGAGTTTGAGAGGCTGTGGGCGGGAGTATGAAAGCTGTCCCCGGCGAAGTTAATTTTGCCGGGACAGGCAGTAAGGACGAAAGGAAGAGACGTGTATGGAGGAGAACAGAGACAACTGGCTGAAGATAGCCTGGCGTTTATTCTACCCGCTTTTGCTGTATCTGGGGATACAGTTTGTGGCAGCGATGGTCGGCAGCGTTATTTTGACTATTGTTGTCCTGATGGACGGAAGTCTGCTGGAGGCCGGTTCCATGACCGAGCAGATTATTTATATTGAAAGTTTAGTGGTCGGGCCGGCGAGCTATTATATCACTCTGGCGACCAATGTGCTTACTATTCCTTTTGCCTGGCTTTTTTATCGCGGAGACAAAAAGAAGAGAGTGGCATTAGGGCAGGAGATTGCCTATAATGGGGCGTCGTTTATGGAGTACGTGCTGATAGCCATGGTGGCTTTTGGCGCATGTATCGGCGGAAACAATATTCTGCTGGGAATTGGCCTGGCACAGATCGATACGGCGTATCAGGAGGTATCGCAGACACTGTATTCGACGGGGATCTGGATGGAACTTTTGGGCACGGTCATTGTGGCTCCTGTCTGCGAGGAACTTTTATTCAGAGGTCTGATGTATAAGCGCATGAAGGAATATATGACGCCGGGGACGGCGATGCTGCTGTCCGCACTGGCCTTCGGCTTTTTCCATGGAAATATGACGCAGATGGTGTATTCAGCAATTCTAGGCTTTTTGATGGCTTATGTCTATGAGAAATATCATAATCTGTTTGCCCCGGTCCTCTTTCATGCGGTGGCGAATCTGTTCTCCGTGGTGGTTACGGAAACGGGACTTCTGGATTTTATGTACAGCAGCCGGCCGATGATGCTTATCTCCGGTGTCCTTGGTGTTGTGGTGGTAGTCGTGGGTGTGCGCATGATTCGCGACACAGTAAAGCTGGAACCGAAGGATCCGGTCAGCCGGGTGGAATTGTGACAGTAAGGATGAGAATATCGCTGTCTGTATATGATGATGGCGAGAGTCTGTTCTCCGACACTTTTTTCTTTGACTTTGGCAAATCCCATCAAAAAATAATGGAAAAAAATCTGAAAAAAGTGCTTGACTTTTATTCCAAAATCCGATATACTAGCAAAGCAGTTCGGGAACGGACAGCAAAACGGGGTCTTAGCTCAGCTGGGAGAGCATCTGCCTTACAAGCAGAGGGTCACAGGTTCGAGCCCTGTAGGCCCCATCGTGGCGGAATAGCTCAGCTGGCTAGAGCACACGGTTCATACCCGTGGTGTCGAGAGTTCAAGTCTCCCTTCCGCTACTTTGCAGTTAAAATCCGAGAGTTTTTCTCTCGGATTTTTTTTCTGCTTTTTCCAACCAATTTCCCCATATTATCCATAAATTTTTCATAAACAATAGGGTCGCCCTATGTTCATTTTCAAAGCCCTATGCTATAATAAATTTGCTGACGGCATATCTTGTCCGGTACCATTTTTGCGGATACAAATATAGGTGCGCTTTCCCGCGTCGGATGGGCTGCACCCGGATTTCGTATCCGACATTTGTGTAAAGATAAAAATCCGAGGTTGTCTATGTACTATTTTATTGTAAATCCCCACTCCCGTTCCGGGAAGGGATATCAGATCTGGCTTCAGCTCAAGGCAGAGCTGGAAAAAAGCTCAGCTGACTATCAGGCTTATCTGACAGAATACCCGGGGCATGCCCGTGATCTGGCTGCAAAGATTACTTCCCGGGCCAATGAGGAGGACGGCAACCGGGTCATCGTAGCTGTCGGAGGGGACGGCACTCTCAATGAAGTCATAGATGGCCTGAATGTATCGTCTCGAGTGACGGTGGGGTATATTCCCACCGGTTCCGGCAATGATTTTGCCAGAAGTCTGAAACTTCCGACCAAGCCAGTAAAGGCATTGCAGCGTATTCTGCATCCTCGTTATTTCCGTTTCCTGGATTATGGTGTTGCATCCTGCGATTTGTGTGATATCAATCATCGCCGCTTTGTGGTCAGCAGCGGCATCGGCTTTGACGCCGATGTGTGCCGCCGAATCAACAAAAGTCCCCTGAAGGCATTCTTGTGCCGCATCCATTTGAGCAAGCTCAGTTATATTGTTTTGGGGATTCAGGCATTGCTCCATATGAAAACCGTTTCCGGCAGTCTCATTCTGGACGGTGTCAAAAGAATTCCGCTGAGGGATGTCGCCTTTGTTTCTGTCCATCTGCAGAAATATGAGGGCGGGGGCTTTAAATTTGCGCCGAAAGCCGACCCCTGCGACGGACAGTTTGACATATGCGTCATGTCCCACACCAGTCGGCTGCGGGTTATTCCCGCTCTGATCTTATCCCTGGGAGGTTTTCACACCAGGCTGAACACAGTGCGGACCTATCGATGCAAGGAACTGTCCATCCACCTGGAGCGCCCTTGCGTGGTCCACGCCGACGGCGAAATCCTGGGCAGCCACAGTGATGTGACTTTGTCCTGCCTGACCAGACAGCTTCGCGTCATTGTCTGAGTCTCTCATCTTATATTCCAGACGAGTCGATAAATCGGGGAGGGGGATTTAATCCCCCTCCCGCATCATCCATATGCCGTTCGGCAAAACGTTAGACCTTGACAGATCGAACAGAATATGATAGCTTTTACAGCGAAACAAAGGAGTGCCGGACGGAGAAAAAGGTCTGCCGGCCATGAGGTAAGCGAGGGTACAAAAGACCATGAAGGTACTGGGAAGAACAAACCGGTCACAATGGAAATCGTCCAGAAAAAACTGGCTGCAGAGAGAGCGGAGATCGAGGCTGTCCGGAATCAGAAATTATCTGCCGCAGGATAGTTTTCACTGGATTTTATGGATTGCCGTTCTGCATCTGATTTTGTCCGTCCTGTATGGGATTGCTTATATTATCCTGGGGGCCGGAGAAGGGGAGAGCGCGATGCTGGGCTTTGCTTTGAATGCAGGCGGTGTGGCGGTGTCTGCGGCAGGCTTCCTGCGAACGCTGAAGCTTCGCCGGCGGAGATTTTTTCTGGAGAAAGCGGTGCGGTATATATGGATATTTGTACTTCTTCTGCTGACCTTCGGCCTTTTGTCCACGGGAATTACGGATGAGCCGGTGGGCTGGCTTTTGTCGGGGGTCTGTGTCCTGTATGACGGACTGGTTCTTCTGTCACGCAGAGCCGGTCTGCGCCAGGCATAGCATGCAGACACAATTCGGCACAACTATACAAAGAACAGGAGAAAAAACTTGACGGACATATTGCTTGATGCCTTGTGGGATACCGCAAGGCTGATTCCTTTTTTGTTTTTGACCTATTTGGCCATGGAATATATTGAGCATCGGGCTGCGGCCAGGACCAGGCAGCTGATCAGCCGCGCCGGGCGCTCCGGGCCTCTTTTGGGAGCAGCGGTCGGACTCTTTCCCCAGTGCGGCTTTTCCACTGCGGCGGCTAATCTTTATGCAGCCAGGCTGGTCAGCCGGGGAACACTGATCGCTGTTTTTTTGTCCACTTCGGATGAAATGCTGCCGATCCTTATTTCGGAGGCGGCCGGTGTATCGGAGATTTTGAAGCTTCTGGCTATCAAGTTCGTGGTGGGAGCGGCGGCTGGATTTTTGGTGGATCTGGCAGGCGGCCGATTCCGCCGGGACGCTGTGGCCGAGGAACCTCAGATCCACGAACTGTGCGAGCATGAGCACTGTGATTGTCAGGCAGGTATACTGCCGTCGGCCCTGCGCCATACGGTGAACATCACGGTCTTTTTGTTTCTGGCCACAATAGCCCTGAATCTGGTCATTCACTTTTTGGGGGAGGACAGCCTGGCGGCATTTATGCAGAGTCTGCCGTTGGTCAGCGTGCTGCTTGCGGCTCTGGTCGGTCTTATCCCCAATTGTGCTCCGTCTGTGCTTATGACACAGCTCTATCTGCAGGGAGCTTTGCATTTGGGGGCGGCTATGGCCGGGCTGCTGGCCGGGTCAGGCGTGGGCATCCTGGTACTCTTTCGGATGAATCCGGATCGCAGAGAGAGTCTGAAAATCACGGGAATCGTATATGGGGCTGCCGTGGCCGCAGGCCTTATTCTGGAACTTGTGTCCTGATCGAAATGTTTCTGAAATTTATTCCCTCTGAAAAATGCAGGGAGGTTGACGAACCGTCCTCGTCAGGCTATGATTAAGATGCGCTGCATCCGGTGAAAGGAGCGGCAGCAAGGAGGACATTGAAAATGAAACAGACAAAAACCAGACAGATGGTCTTTGCCGGCGTGCTGACCGGACTGATCATTGTCATGTCCAGCGTCCCTGTTTTGGGGTATATTCCGCTGGGCGTAATCAACGCTACGATTATTCAGGTGCCGGTGATTATCGGAGCGATTTTGCTGGGGCCAAAGTACGGAGCCTTTCTGGGGCTGGTGTTTGGACTGTCGAGCATGCTGAAGAATACTTTTGCGCCAAATGCCACCAGCTTTGTCTTTTCTCCCTTTTATCAGGTGGGGGAGTATGGCGGTAATTTTTACAGTGTGCTGATCAGCCTGGTCCCTCGAATTTTGATCGGACCGGTGTCCTGGGGCGTGTATCGGGGACTAAGGAAATTTATTCCAGGTCACCTGAAGGAGACGGCCTCACTGGCAGCGGCCGGAGCAGCCGGAGCGTTGACCAATACACTATTGGTCATGAATATGATCTATCTGTTCTTTGGCGAGAGTTATCTGGCGGCTGGCGGCGGAGCATACAGGACGGTGTACGGGGCTATATTGGCCATTATTGCCGGTGTGGGCATACCGGAAGCCATCGTATCGGCTGTTTTGACTGCTCTTATTTGCCGGGTTATGCTCTCTGTCATGAGACACGGCTGAGATGTGATTCTACGGTGAATCAGCTGGGCAAAACATCGCAAAACAGCTTGACAGAAAGATGATTTCATGGTAGTTTATTTGAGTATGAGCGCTGCCGCTCAGTCTCTGGCCGGTTCCAGCCGGGGCTTAGCGGGCAGTAAGTAATAAAAAGAATAGGAGGAACAAAACATGATTTCCAAAGAGAAGAAAGCAGCAATTATCGCTGAGTATGGCCGCAAGGAGGGAGATACCGGTTCGCCTGAGGTGCAGATTGCTATCCTTACCGCCAGAATCGCTGAGCTGACAGCTCATCTGCAGGAAAATCCGAAGGATTTCCATTCCAGACGCGGTATGATGAAGATGATTGGTCAGAGACGTGGACTGCTGGATTATCTGAAGAAAATTGACATCGAGGGATATCGCAGCCTGATCGCCCGCCTGGGTATCAGAAAATAACTGCGTATGGCAAAAAGGGTGGAGTAATCCACCCTTTTTCCGGAAAAAAGGACAGAAGGTAGACGAGACCACTGAAAAGATCATCGGCTTTTGCCGGTTTTGAGGCGGTGGTTTTTTCAGTAGTTTCGATATCTTCTGTCTGAATCATAAAGAAAAGGAGATATTTATGTACAAGACTTACACAATGGAATTGGCTGGTCGTACGCTGCGGGTGGATATCGGACGTGTAGCGGCTCAGGCTAACGGCGCAGCATTGATGCATTACGGCGACACAGTGGTCTTATCCACCGCTACGGCTTCCGATAAGCCCAGGGAGGGGATCGATTTCTTTCCGCTGAGCGTGGAATATGAGGAGAAAATGTATGCTGTGGGCAAGATCCCCGGCGGCTTCAACAAGAGAGAGGGCAAGGCCAGTGAGAATGCCATCCTGACTTCCCGCGTCATCGACCGTCCGATGCGCCCCCTGTTCCCGAAAGATTACCGCAACGATGTGACCCTGGACAATCTGGTGCTGTGCGTCGATCCGGACTGCAGCCCTGAGCTGACCGCCATGTTGGGCTCCTCCATTGCGGCCACGATCTCGGACATTCCCTTTGACGGCCCGATTTCCAGCACTCAGGTGGGGCTGATCGACGGCGAGTTCGTGTTTAATCCCACTTCGGCACAGAGAAAGGTATCTGATCTGGCTCTGACGGTGGCTTCCACCAGGGAGAAGGTTATCATGATCGAGGCTGGCGCCAACGAAGTGCCGGAAAATGTGATGATTGACGCTATTTTTGCCGCTCATGAGCTGAATAAGCAGGTTATCGCCTTTATCGATACCATTGTGGCTGAGTGCGGCAAACCCAAGCATGAGTATACGCACTGCGAGACGCCTGAGGAGCTGTGGAATGATATCCTGACAGCTGTTCCTGCCGAGAGAATGGAGGAGGCTGTTTTTACCGATGTAAAGCAGGTGCGCGAAGAAAATATTCGTCAGATCGAGGATGAGCTGGCGGCCCGCTATGAGGAGAGTCATCCGGAATGGCTGCCTTTGATTGGCGAAGCGGTTTATCAGTATCAGAAGAAGACGGTTCGCAAGATGATTCTGAAGGATCACAAGCGTCCCGATGGACGGGCGATCACGGAGATTCGTCCGCTGGCTGCGGAGATCGACCTGCTTCCCCGCACGCATGGCAGCGCTATGTTTACCCGCGGTCAGACTCAGATTATGAATATCTGCACTCTGGCTCCTCTGTCTGAGGCCCAGAGACTGGATGGTTTGGATGTCAATGTCACTTCCAAGAGATACATGCACCACTACAATTTTCCTTCCTACTCTGTAGGTGAGACCAAACCCTCCAGAGGTCCGGGACGCCGTGAGATCGGTCATGGAGCTCTGGCAGAGAGAGCTCTGGTGCCTGTGCTTCCTTCGGAGGAAGAGTTCCCTTATGCGATTCGCACGGTGTCGGAGACCATGGAGAGCAACGGCTCCACTTCTCAGGCCAGCGTATGTGCCTCTTCCCTGTCGCTGATGGCGGCCGGTGTGCCGATTAAGACGGCTGTGGCCGGCATCTCCTGCGGTCTGGTGACCGGGGATACGGATGACGATTACGTGGTGCTGACGGATATCCAGGGTCTGGAAGATTTCTTTGGCGATATGGATTTCAAGGTGGCGGGTACCCACAAGGGTATTACGGCCATCCAGATGGACATCAAGATCCATGGATTGACTCGTCCGATCATCGAGGAGGCTATTGCCAAGACAAAGATTGCCAGAACGTATATTTTGGATGAGGTGATGGCCCCTGTCATCTCCGAGCCTAGAAAGGAACTGAGCCCCTATGCTCCCAAGATCGACAAGATTCAGATCGATCCGCAGAAGATCGGTGATGTGGTGGGCAAGCAGGGTAAGGTTATCAACAAGATCATCGAGGAGACCGGTGTGCAGATTGACATTGATGATTCCGGTCTGGTATGTGTGTGCGGCACCGATGCCGATATGATTGCCAAGGCGATTTCCATTATCGAGAGCATAGTGACTGATGCGGAGCCGGGCATGATTTATACAGGTCCGGTGGTGCGTCTGATGAATTTCGGCGCCTTTGTACAGCTGGCGCCCAATAAGGATGGCCTGATCCATATCTCCAAGCTGGCCAACCGCAGAGTGGGCAAGGTGGAGGATGTGGTGAATGTAGGCGATATCGTCACCGTCAAGGTTCTGGAAATCGACGAGAAGGGCCGCATCAACCTGACCATGAGAGAAGCGGATTTGAAGGATGATTGGAAGCCGGTACAGAAGGCAGAGTAAGTTCCTGCTTTCGGCTGGCTGATGGATAAATCCGAATAACCGAATAAATTAAAAAACAGGAACGTCGGGAGTTTTGACTCTGCGGTGTTCCTGTTTTATTAACGCAAAACTGCCGCTGCAGGAACACCCATTCCTGCAGCGGCAGTTTTTGACAGCCAATAAAAAAATGCACCAGGAGGGATTCGAACCCCCGGCACGTGGCTCCGGAAACCACTGCTCTATCCCCTGAGCTACTGGTGCAACGGTATTATTATACAACAATAGAGGAAAAACGGCAAGCACTTTTTAAAAAAACTGTCTATATGTTTTTGGGTAACCGTTTATATCACATGAAGATGAGAATCGCCAGCAGATGGTTTTGGAGGAATGCGCAAATTTCTTTCCAGCCATTGACAGAGAAGAGGCTGTGCGATAAGATAAATATACAGATCGTATATCCATTATGAATCGTGAAAATAACTTGTCTTTTACCCTTCTGACTCTTTCCTGTCTCTGCGAACTTTCCGGCAGCTTTTTCTATTATATGCTGATTCAGGTCAGCCGTCTGAAAGTCTATCCGTCGGCAGCGGCAGTTTTTCATAGAGCATGTCTGTCTGCAACCAGGCATGGAACATCAGCATGGGAGGTATACATGAATATGTCATATGAAGAATTCCTGCAGGTGATTCCTGGTCTGCTTCAGCGAAGATTGGGACCGGAGGCCAGGGTAAGCGTACATACCGTTTATAAGAATAATAACCTCAAGAAAGAAATGCTGTGTATTTTGGAGGAAGGAAGCAATGTATCTCCGACGATCTATCTGCATCCTTTCTACGAAGCATTTGAGAGAGGGATGGAGGTTGATGAGATTTTGGAGGAAATTCTGGAGGAGTATCGACGCAATCGCTGCGGCTTGTACTTGGATGTAGATGAATTTCAGCAGTTTGACCGGGTTTCTTCGCGGATTGTCTATAAACTGATCAACTATGAGAGAAACGAGGAAATGCTTTCGACTGTTCCTCATCGCCGATTTTTGGACCTGGCTGTGGTGTATTATCTCCTGATTGAAAATTATTTTATCGGCAATGGCACAGCCATGGTGCAGAATCGTCAGATGGAGCTCTGGCGGACCGACGAGGAGACGCTGTTTGCCTTGGCTGGAGCAAATACGGGGGAAAGACTGGGCGAGGAGATTGCGCCGATGGAACAGGTAATCCGCGATATTTTGCAGGAGGATCTGACCCGACAGATCGAGGAGACGCCCGGAGGGGGAGATCTGACGGGACGTGATGTGGAGATTTTGGCTGAACAGATACTTGCTGAGCTGATGCCCAGGCAGAGCCATGAGATGTATGTGCTGAGCAACACCGGCCGATATTTTGGGGCGGCGGCTCTGCTGAACGGCAATTTGCTGAGAAAATTTGCCGAGTGCAAGGGGTGCGGGTTCTATGTCATTCCCAGCAGTATCCATGAGGTTATTCTTCTGCCGGAGACGGAGTCTCTTTCAGCGGAGGAAATGCAGCGAATGCTGGCACAGATCAATAGAGAGGGCAATGAGGCTCAGGAATATCTGTCGGATCGGATTTATCATTACAGCAGAAAATCGGCAAGACTGGAAATCTGTGGAGAATCGAAGCGGTGAATGAAAAAGACTGCTAGTCCTTCGAGACGATGCTGCGGGCTGTTTGCGGCGTCGTATCGGATAGGGAAGGAGCCTTCCCTATCCGATACGGCCGGAATTTTATGCGATTCAGGGCTGCATTGCGATTCAGGATTCCAGACCCAGTGTGTCTTCTACAGGAAGGGACAGAACCAGACCCTGAGCCGGGGAGTGAAGGCCGTGTTCCTTGCTGATGGCGGTCATCACGGTTTTTTTCAATTCCCGGGGGACGATAATAAACATGATTTCCTGTTCTTCCTGCAGGGAAATGCCCCAGAAGTGCATTGCCTCGTCCAGGCCGCGGCGACGCGCCTTGATGATGGTACCGCCTTTTGCTCCGTGCCTGCGGGCAGTGTCAATCACTTCGTCGCTAAAGCCCTGGTTCAGAGCTACGACTACCATGGAATACTTGCTTTTCTCGGCCATTTTTGCTGCCTCCCCTTCGTTTGGTATGGTTTCCTGTGCTTCTTGTGTTTCCTGGCGGTTGATAAAGCGGGCTAAATTCATCTGAGCCGCAGTCAGAGGAATACTGACTGCTATTCCGCTGCCTCTTTTTCGCAGCTGCAGAGCTGCTCCCATTTTCTCAAAGAGAACATGGACGGCAGCCTGGGGGATGACCCACATGGTGATGATGCGGTCGCTTTCTCCCAGTCCGCAGACCCGAAGCAGTTCTGAATCCGCTGTCCCCTGACCGCGAAACTGGAAACGCAGGGGAATATGGGCTTGCTCCAGCAGAGCGCTCAGCGTTTTTTCTCCCCTGCTGTCGGTTACGGACAGAATCAGATGCAATGACATATCCTTTTGCTGTTCCTGCATAACTATTCTTCCTCCCATTCCACAATTTCATCCTCTTCCTCAGTGCCGGCGGCTGCCGCAACAGGCTGCTGTTTCTTGACTTTCCAGCTGTATATAAGTCCCATGATCTGAATGGCGATTAGGGGAGCCAGAGCCACCAGAGCTACGATGCCGAAGGCATCGGTTACTACGTTGCCTCCTACAGAGATACAAGCACCCATAGCCAGAGGCAGCAAAAAGGTGGAAGTCATGGGTCCGCTGGCTACGCCGCCAGAGTCAAAGGCAATACCGACAAAGATGGGCGGAACGAGCCGGGACATGACGAGAGCCAGCACATAGCCGGGAATGATGATCCAGTATATGTTCAATCCGGTGAGCACGCGAACCATGGCAAGAGCCACAGCGGCAGCTACGCCGAAAGACAGACAGTTGTTCATTGCCTTGGCGGAAATGGTGCCGTTGGTGATGGACTCTACCTGATGATTGAGAAGCTGAACGGCGGGCTCCGCCTTGACGATGTAATAGCCGATCACCATGCCGATGGGGATCAGCAGCCATTTGGCAGGACCGGCAGCCAGATCGGAGCCCAGAAGATTTCCCACCGGAGCAAATCCCACGTTGACGCCGGTGAGAAACAGGATCAGCCCGATCACGGTATAGACAAAGCCGATGATCATTTTTACAAGCTGACGCCGGTGGTATTTGCGCGTGGCAGCCTGAAAGATGACGAATACGGCCAGAATCGGGAAAATAGAGGACATTACCTCAGCAGCATAGTGAGGAAGTTCCCTCGCAAATTCCCGCACGACATCCTGTATGGTATCCACCTGAGGCATTTCCACCATACTGTAGGCCGCTTCAGAGGGATGGTAGAAAATGCCTAAAAGCATGACCATCAGAATAGGGCCTACGCTGCAGAGAGAGACCAGGCCGAAGCTGTCGCTGGAGCCGTCTTTGTCGCTTCGTGAAGCGCACAGACCCACACCCAGAGCCATAATAAAGGGCACGGTCATAGGACCGGTGGTTACGCCTCCCGCATCAAAGGCTACGGCGACAAACTCAGACGGAGCCAAAAAGGAGATGATAAACAGGATGAGATACAGAATACATAAGATCTTTGACAGACTGATTTGAAACAGGATACGCAGGACAGCCACGGCCAGGAAGATGCCGACGCCTACAGCTACCGTCCAGATCAGCGTTTGATTGGGGATGGATTCCACCTGCGCGGCCAGGACCTGCAGATCCGGTTCGGCGATGGTGATCACTGCGCCCATCAAAAAACAGATAAATAAAATGACGGGAAGTTTTTTGCTTCCCCAGAGCTGTCCGCCGATGCCTTCACCTAACGGTGTCATGGCAGTGTCTGCACCCAGCTGGAAAAATCCCATGCCGATAATCAGCAGAACGGCCCCGGTTAAAAAAAGAACCGTAGTACCTACCTCCATAGGAACGGCGAAAATGCCGAGCAGAAGCACGATAATGGTGATGGGCACAACGGCGGTAATGGATTCACGGGTTTTTTCTTTTAGTTTCTCATTTCTCAAATGTGCATCACAGATCCCTTCTTTCTTTACAGAAATTTTATATGAACTACAGGTTGGCAGAAGCGGTTATGTAGCTTCAACCATTATTTTATGAACATTATAGCATAAAAATGCCTGTTTGGCGAGCATTAATTTTGTATTAAAATTATATATTCTTGTCTTGACTTTTAAACAGCCGGGATATTATAATAACGAAGGATTAAATTACGATCAGCAAGAGAGGTGAGATTATGGACGGCGGCAGTTGTTGCGGCAGACCAGGTAAGGGCCTGGCAGACGAAAAATATCGATCATCGGGCAAGACAGCCGCGGCTCCGCTTTTTCCTGTTTGCAGAGCGCGGCTCTGATTTCGCGCCTGTACTATTTTTGATTGCTGTTTGTTGTCTGCCATTGCCCCTTTGACATCATTCCAACCGGTGCGGGATACACGGAAGGATGGTTTGGATCAGGTGCGGTGGTATTTTTATGCCCATTTGCCGGCAAACCTCCTGCCATCTGTCAGCCCGCGTGAACAATGGATCTGGCACGGCTGTGTCAGGCAGAGAGAAGAGGAGGCAAACAGATGAGTGCAAAGAAAAACGATATGGTTAACAGCCATTCTGCCGGGACAACCGGCATGCAGCACAGAGACTATCAGAAGGAGCTGCGGGAGATTATCACGGGCAACAACTCTCCGGCTCTGTTAAAAAGGAAAATTTCCGGCTATCATGAGGGAGATATTGCGGCGGTTTTGCCTGAGCTTACCCCGGCGGATCGCCTGCGCCTGTATCATGTGATGGATTCGGATGCTCTGGCGGAGATTTTTGAATATCTGGACGATATGTCCCCTTATTTAAATGAGCTGGGGGTTCGCAAAAAGGCAGATGTCCTTTCCTGTATGGATGCCGATGTCACGGCAGATTATCTGAAGGAGCTGGACAAGAACGAGAGAAGCATGCTGGTGGAGCTTCTGGAGGAGTCGGCCAAGCAGGACATTGCCCTTCTCCTGTCTTTTGATGAGGACGAGATTGGCAGTATTATGACCACCAACCACATTGAGATCACGCCGGGACTCAGCGTGCGGGAAGCTATGCATGAACTGATCCGTCAGGCGGCAGATAACGACAATGTGTCCACGATCTATGTGGTGGATGACAAGCATGTGTTTTATGGTGCCATTGACCTGAAGGACCTGATTGTAGCCAGGGAGAATACAGAGCTGGAGACGATCATTAAAACTTCTTATCCTTATGTGTATGCACAGGAACAGATCGATGACTGTCTGGCCAGAATCCGGAATTATTCGGAGGATTCTATTCCTGTACTGGATAATGAGAACCGTCTTTTGGGTGTTATCACTGCTCAGGATTTCATGCAGGTGGTGGACGATGAGATGGGAGAGGATTACGCAAAGCTGGGCGGTCTGGCCGCCGAGGAGGATTTGTCGGAGACCGTAAAGGAGAGTGCCCGCAAGCGTCTGCCCTGGCTGGTTATCCTGCTGGGCCTGGGCATTGTGGTGTCCAGTGTTGTGGGAATGTTCGAGGGAGTTGTGGCGCAGCTGACCATCGTCGTATGCTTCCAGTCTCTGGTTCTCGATATGGCCGGCAATGTAGGTACGCAGTCTCTGGCCGTGACAATTCGGGTACTGACCGATGAAAAACTGGGGCGCAAAGAAAAAATATCACTGGTAGCAAAGGAGACAAGAGTAGGATTTATAAATGGCGCAGTGCTGGCGGTCATTTCCTTTCTGGTCATCGGCCTGTATGTCTGGCTGTTCAAGGGTTATCCGCTGGGCTTCTCTTTTGCCGTCTCAGCCTGCTCGGGCGTGGCTCTGCTTCTTGCCATGACCCTCTCAGCCTTGGCGGGAACAGTGATTCCTATGTTTTTCAAAAAGATCAATGTGGATCCGGCCGTCGCTTCCGGACCATTGATTACCACGGTCAATGACCTTGTAGCAGTGATCGCCTATTATGGCCTGGCCTGGCTTTTCCTGATTCAGGTGCTGCACCTGCAGGGGTGAGGGTTGCAATTTCATGGTCAGCGCACTATAATATAACTGTCATCAGTTCCGAAAGGAGTGCGGAATATTTTTCCGTATCGCCGGTGTCTCGGTTCACACACATATATTTCCCGGAGGAACACACGGCGGCTGGAGACCTTTAGACCCTGGTCCCTATGGGACCGGGGTTTGTCGTAAGGAAAATGTCGCTGTTTGTTTACGGTTTGTTAAGAAAAACCCCACAGAATTGTCACAAACTCCCGGTTGATTTTTGAATAGAATTTTGTTACTATGTTTAAAGTATAATTTCCGGTAAACAGGTGCCTGCGGAAAGGTTGCAGGCCACATATAGATTGGCGTCAGGATCACGAAGGAATAAAGGAGGCTTTTGCTCATGGAGGAACGTCGAAACGGCAGAGGTAAAGATACGAATCAGCTGATAACCTTTTTGAAGGATAATCATAAAATGGCACTGATCATTTTGGCAGCGGTAGTGTTAGTCCTTCTGGTTTTGATTATCAGATCCTGCGGCAGTGGCGGCGGGGAAGGCACCGGAGAGACCTCAGGTGAGATTATTGTGGGAGAAGAGGAGACGGAGGCAACCCGCTCTGCGGAGGATTATGCGCTGAAGCAGGATGCCATTCCTGAGCTCAATGAACTGGTCAATACATACTTCCAGGCCATGAAGGACTTTGATGCGGAGACCTATACCAATATCGTGGCAGGAGACGATATGACGGCGGAGAAGCTGCAGAAGAAAGGTGAGTTTATCGAGGACTACCAGAATATCAGCTGCTACACCAAGCCCGGCATGTCTGACGGCGATTACGTGGCCTATGTCTATTATGAGGTGAAGTTCCATAACGTAGACACCCTGTGTCCGGCTCTGATTCAGCTTTACATTTGTACCAATGAGGACGGCAGTATGTATATCAATGCCGGTTCCTTAGATGCGGAGCTGGCCGGTTATATTAATACGGTCAGCAATGATGAGGATGTCCGCCTGCTGAAGGAAGAGACCAATCAGAAGATGAATGAGGCCATGGCTTCGGATGAGAAGCTGAATCTGGTGGTGGAGAAGCTAAACGAGGGTGCCAACTATACGGCGGAGGAGCCTACGGAGGCGGAGACCCAGCCTCAGGACGTGAGTCAGATGACTTTTGAGGACAGGGATGAAGATGTGCTGACAACCACGACGGTGCGTGTGCGCAGTACGCCGTCCACGGATTCGGATGACAATATTATTGCCAATGTGGAGCCGGGCGAGACGCTTCACCGTACCGGCTACAACGCGCAGTGGAGCAGAATTACCTATGATGGCGAGGAGGCTTACGTCTCCAGCGATTACGTGATTTTGAAATAAGCGACAGAAATGCAGGCAGAGGAGAGGCCGTCCTGAAGATTGTGGGGCGGCCTCTCTTTACCGCGGAAAAAGGGGATAGAAGATGAATGTAAAAGATTTCGATTTTGAGCTTCCGGAAGAGCTGATTGCTCAGGATCCGCTGGAGGACCGTTCTGCTTCCCGGCTCTTGGTGCTGGACAAAAAAACGGGAGAATATCATCATGATGTGTTTCGCCATATCATCGATTATTTAAATCCGGGGGATTGCCTGGTGATCAACAACACTAAAGTGATTCCGGCCAGGCTGCTGGGTGTGCGCAAGGAGACGGGGGCTGCCGTAGAGGTGCTTCTTTTGAAGCGCAGGGAAAAGGATATCTGGGAGGTCTTGACTCGCCCGGGCAAGAAAACTCGTCCGGGGACGGTGCTGAGCTTTGGCGATGGTCTGCTGGAGGCTACGGTGCTGGAAGTGGTAGAGGACGGAAACCGTCTGCTCCAATTCCACTATCAGGGTATTTTTGAAGAGATATTGGACCAGCTGGGGCAGATGCCTTTGCCGCCCTATATTACCCACGAGCTGAAGGACAAGAACCGTTATCAGACGGTATATGCCAAATATGAGGGGTCGGCAGCGGCTCCCACAGCAGGTCTTCATTTTACGGAGGATTTACTTCAGGAAATTCAGGACAAAGGAGTAAAGATCGCTCAGGTTACGCTCCATGTGGGCTTAGGTACCTTTCGGCCGGTGAAGGCAGATGTGGTGGAGGAGCATCATATGCACTCTGAGTTTTACCGGGTTGAGCCGGATCAGGCGGCCATCATCAACGAGGCAAGGGCAGCGGGAGGCCGTATCGTGGCTGTGGGAACTACCAGCTGCCGCACCCTGGAATCTGCTTCCGATGAGAACGGTGTTCTCCATGCGGGCAGTGATAATACGGAGATCTTTATTTATCCGGGTTATCATTTCAAGATGGTGGATGCGCTGATCACGAATTTCCATCTGCCTCAGTCCACGCTGATCATGCTGGTGTCGGCTCTGGCCGGCAGAGAGCATGTATTGGCAGCTTATGAGGAGGCTGTGCGCCAGCGCTATCGGTTCTTTAGTTTCGGAGATGCCATGCTTGTGATGTGAGCAAAAATGAAAAGAAAAAGGAGCTGTCACATCTATGATTTGCTGATCATTGATGCGGCAGCTCTTTTTTAGTGGCTAATATTCGGCGGTTAGGCAGCGGCGGATACCGGCTGCAGGATGCCTGCCTGCTCCAGCACCTCCGATACATAGTGGACCGGGACAATCTGGATAGCTTCTTTGACTTCTTCGGCCACATCTGCCAGGTCATCCATATTTTCCTCAGGGATGAAGACCTTTTTGACACCGGCGCGCTGAGCGGCCATCAGCTTTTCCGGCAGACCGCCGATGGGCATAACCATTCCCCGCAGGGAAACCTCGCCAGTCATGGCGATTTCCGGATTTACAGCCGTTTTAGTCACCAGGGAGGCCAGAGCTGTGGTCAGCGTGATGCCGGCTGAAGGTCCATCCTTGGGCACGGCGCCCGCCGGAACATGGATGTGCAGATCATTTTGCTCAAAGAGCTCCGCCTTCTCCGGAAACATGGATTTGACGAGACTTATGGCGATCTGAACCGATTCTTTCATCACGTCGCCCAGCTGACCGGTGACGGTGACCCGGCCGTTTCCCTTGGTAAACAGTGTTTCGATGAACAGGATCTCACCGCCGGCCTGGGTCCAGGCAAGGCCGGTCACGATGCCGGGGTTCTTGACCTCCAGAATGTGATCGTGGCGAATGGGCGCTGTTTCCAAAAGTCCGCGCAGATCCTCGGGTCTGACTGTCACTTTCTCCTCCTCGCCGCTGACAATTTTCACGGCCACAGCGCGGCACAGCGTATCCAGGCGGTTCTTGAGCCCGCGCACGCCTGCCTCCATGGTGTAATCGGAGATGACGGCACGCAGAGCATCGTCGTCCACGGCGAGATTATCCTCGCTGATTCCGGCTTTCTGCATGGCCTTGGGCAGCAAGTGTTTTTTGGCAATCTGGAATTTCTCCAGAGCCGAATAGCCGGGGAAGGAGATTACCTCCATACGGTTGAGCAGTGGCTCGGGTATCGTGTCGGTGGTGTTGGCCGTGCAGACAAACAGCACATCGGATAAATCGTAGGGCACATTCATGTAGTGATCTGTAAAGGTAGAGTTCTGCTCCGGATCCAGGACCTCCAATAGGGCGCTGGAGGGGTCTCCGCCGTAATCGCGCACCAGCTTGTCCACCTCATCGAGGACAACCACAGGGTTGGAGGCGCCGCTACGGCGGATACCTTCCATGATGCGGCCGGGCATGGCGCCGATATAGGTGCGCCTGTGCCCGCGTATTTCGGCCTCGTCGTGCATGCCGCCCAGGGACAGACGCTGGAACTTGCGACCCAGCGCGCGGGCGACGGAGCGTCCGAGGGACGTTTTGCCCACGCCGGGAGGACCCGCAAAGCAGAGGATCGGCCCTTTGGATTGCGGATTGAGCTTGCGCACACTCAGGAATTCGAGAATGCGGTCCTTGATTTTTTCCAGACCACAGTGGTCTTCATCCAGGATCTGCTTGGCGTGGGCTATGTCCAGCCTGTCGCGCGAGAGTTTTTTCCAGGGCAGTTCCGCCAGCCAGTCCAGATAGGTACGCACCACGTTGGCCTCGGA
>CALWGV010000002.1 GCA_944380185.1 uncultured Lachnospiraceae bacterium | reverse complement strand
AATCCAGATTATTGTTTAAGGAGATCCGTACGGAAAAATCTCCCGCCATGATCTTCTCCGCCGCCTTCACGATCCTTCGCACCGGCCGCTCTACCATAAATTTTCTGCGGATGCTGTCAATGATGGTACACAGCAGACTTAGCAGAATCACATTCAGGAAAGTCACCTTTGCTGCCTGCTCAACATAAGGCTTCGACAGCTCGATGCCGGTCGTCCGCATTACCATATTGAGAAAAAGGATCATACAGCAGCTGATTACAAAGGCCATCAGCAGGAAAAACGCTAAATACCGCCGCACCGATAAAAGGAATCGCTGTACGTTCATTTCAATACCGCCTTATATCCCAGTCCATGGACTGTTACAATCTCAAAGTCTTTGCAGTCCGAAAACTTATCCCGCAGCTTCGTCATATACACATCTACGGTCCGCGGCCCCGAGGTGGAGGCGCTGTCCCAGAACTCGTCCATCAGCTGCGACCGGGTGAAGGTCTTTTTCGGATAGGATAAAAGCTTGTAAATCAGGTTAAACTCCCGAACCGTCAGGGAAATCTCTTCCCCGTTTAAGTAGGCCGTATGCTCCTCCGCGTCCAGCACCAGATTTCCGACCGTCAGTTTTTTGCTGGCGGCAATCCCTGCCCGGCGAAGCAAAGCCTCAATCCGCAAAAGCAGCTCATCCAGATCCACCGGCTTTACCATATAGTCGTCAATTCCCGTTTTGAACCCCCGTTTCTTGGAGGCAAAATCGTCACGGGCTGTCATAAAGAGGATCGGTATCTCCTGATTCAGCTCACGCACGGACTGTGCAAACTCAAAACCGTCCACTCCAGGCATCATGATATCGGAGATGATCAGGTCAAACATGCCGCCGCCGTACATGGCGTCATAAGCCTCCCCCGCGCTCAGGCAGCCCACCGCCTCATAGCCGTTCTGATTCAGGTAGGCACAGACCGTCTTATTTAATTCTCTGTCGTCCTCTACCAGCAATATCTTAAACATGAATCCTACCTCCCCATGCTTTTCGCATTTTGCTATAGTATACCACAGAAATGTTAATGTTTTGTTTACATTTTCAGAGAACATAGGCCCGAGCGTAAAATATGCGCCCAGGCCAGACAGCCGCCGTATTCTCTCTGTTGACAGCTTTACTCTTCACCGCCGTCCTTTTCCTTATGGGCAGGCGCATTTTCAGCCAGCCGCTTCTTGGCCTCTTCTACCGTCTCCCCCTCTCTGGCGAAGAGCTTCTCGACAAATTTGTCGCTCACCTTGTTAAAGCCCTCGACAACGCTGTCCTCCATCTTCTTATAGCCGCCGACAACTCCATCTTCTATCTTTTTGTAGCCGCTGACGACTCCTTCCTCAATCTTCTTATAACCTTCCACGACACTCTTTTCTATTTTCGATTCCGACATGCTTTCTTTCCTCCTGATTTTTAGCAAGATCATTCTGATTTGTTCTTATATCCTTATTTGTTTCTAATTTGTTCTGATTTTGTACACTAAAACTTATTTCAAGCCCTTGATCAGCGGAATCAGACACAGAAGCGCAACGATTCCAACAATGCCCACAATGATTCCGGGAACCATCATGCCCCACACCATGGTCATGCACATGCCGATTCCCAGAATAATCGCTCCGACAACGCCGAACAGGGTGGTGGCAATCGCTTTGCCGTTAAAAACAATGGCGGGCTTTCCGTCCATCTTGCGCCGCACCAGAACCATGGCCAGAAGGATCACTGCTCCGACGATTCCGATCACCACTCCCTGACTCATCGCGCCCCACTCCGGCAGCAGAGCCATGCACATTCCCAAGGCAAACAGGATGCCTCCCACGGTGCTCATAATCAGGGTAACAAAATCTTTCTTTTTCATTTTTAAATAGCCTCCATTTTTTTATTTGTGATCTCTCACTTGCTGTCCTTATTGTAGGAGACCGATGTTTGCGAATTGCTTGCGAAATGTTTCTGAAATATGAAAAAGTTGATGCTGAAACAATATGATGCACTGCAGCAATATGTGCCGTACTGCCCTATGCAGCAAAAGTATTTTTATATTTATCAAAATAAATATTGACATTTTATTTCTATAATTATATATTTAATGTAACCCTTTATTAACTGCGGCAATATGATGCAAGTGCAGCTTCGAAACATAAGCAACAAAAAGGAGGCAGACATGGACAATTCATATATCCCGAAAATTGTAAAAGCCAGCGGTGTCAAAGCCCACGAACTGATTTTAATCCATTTTTGGGGTGAGGACAGCGACAGGGATATCGCCTTGGAATTTGTAAATGCAGTGGCAGCTTTAGGCGCCTCTCCTGTTCTCCTGCAGCAGTCGCGCTCCGCAAATCGAGAGCTTTTTCAAAATGCTGCGGACACTAGTTTTGATGAAAAATACTTCTCTCTCTTCTCCTCCTTCGACGCAATCTTAGATATCTTTGCTTACCGGCCGGTTGTACTGGGATATGAGATCGACGCAGACAAATATGAACTCTACCGCAGATATATGACCCAGCTCTTCTCTCAGCTGATGAAAGTTAAGCGATTCACGCAGATCCGTATTCCCACAGAGGCCAATGCCGTGGAGTCCGCTCTGCCCGCTGCCGTATACAAGGAACGAATGGAACGCGCTTACTGTATTGATTACGATGCTCTTCTCACCTCATGCACCCAGCTTGCAGAGGAATTGGCAAAGCATGAGCAGATTGTCATCCAAACTGGCAGAGACTGCCGTCTCTTCTTCGATCTGACTGGCCGCCGCTGGCACATCGATGCCGGCGACGGCGACTGGCCCTGCGGAGAGATCTACATTGCCCCCAATGAAGGACAGACAAACGGCACCATTTTCTTTGATCGTCTCTTTATCGATGATTTCGGTGTGTTTTCCCAGGTTTCCCTGCAGATTGAGGGCGGACGTATCACCGGCAGTGATCATGCGGATGTGAAGAAATTTTTCACAGAGCTTTCTTGCGCAGATTCAGTAGTCTGCGAACTGGGCTTCGGCATGAATCCCGGCGTAACCGACCTGTGCGGCTATACAGTGCTGGATGAAAAAATGGCCTGTTCCTTTCACATCGCAATCGGCGCCAACAATATGTTTGGCGGTCAGAATGCAGCTTCTCTGCATATGGATCTGGTTCATAGCGGATCCTTCGCGTGGCATCCCGCCTCGAAAAAAGACGCTGTCTTCTCTTATTTCGGCAGCGAACTGACCAATCTCCGATCCAGAGAGCAAATACTCTCGGCAGATGAGCGTGGCGACGAGGCCATTTTTGTCAAGGTGAGGGCAAACATCTTCAATGCCTTTCGCTCCGTCTTCTCCGCCGGGATAAAGGTCTGCGGAAACGACGAAGAAAAGCTTGAATCCTTCTTCCTCTCCCGGATCGAGCAGATTTCACAGAACTGGCGCGGCGCCCGAAAAGAAGCGGAAATACACGCAGACACACAGAAGCTGTATTTGGAAGACGTCAAATTGAAGGCCTGTGCGGATATCCGCGAAGCCTTTATAAAGATATGGAGGAAATCATTATGACAGAGTTGGAAGCTGTACGCCTGTTTAAGTGCCTGGCCGACAAGTCACGGCTGCAGATTCTGAAATCTCTCGCTGCAGAAGATATGTATGTCGAGCGGCTGGCCGAACGGCTGGGACTTACGCCTTCGACCATCTCTTTTCATTTAAAAAAAATAGCGGACGCAGGTGCAGTCCGCTCCTATCGAACCCAGTATTACACGATGTACAGTCTCTGCCGGGAGATCTTTGACACACGGATTCTTGATATCGTCTGCGAGACCTCCGATGAGGCAGCGCTGCAGGACAGACGTGAAGAGGAATATCGTCAGCGCGTAATCCGTTCTTTTTTTGCATATGGCAGGCTAAAGGCCATTCCGGCCCAGGAAAAGAAGGAACGCATCATTCTCGAAGAGATCGCCCGCGCCTTTGAACCCGGACGGATCTACACAGAAGGAGAGATAAATCTCATCCTTGCCGACTACTACGACGATTTCTGTACCCTGCGCCGCGATATGGTGGCGGAAGGAATTCTTGGCAGGGAGCAGAATCAGTACCGCCTGTTGGAGAGGGAAAATAACACGCCGTGATGCCCCGACGGCACAAAGTATAACTTCAAAGCATCCACACCGATCAGAAGACTCTCTTTCCAGTCTTTTATCGTTGTGTGTCCTGTTCCTTTCGGAGATCTCTTTTGATAATGGAATCTCCCGGCGTAATGAAGGCAATCGCGGCGCTTGCTTCACAGGGAATATTGCAGCTCTTCAGCTCCGCGCAGAAGGCTTTTACATATTTATCCGAAGAAAAATTCTGTTTGAAATCAAAGATAAAGGAGTCTCCGCAGCAGATCATATTGATTCCCAGCCCGGTGGTTCCGGAATTATAGAGATGGATGCTGTCAATATGCTTCGCATTTTCTCCCAGTTTGAATATGCCAAGATAGCTGACAATATAGGTGTCCAGAGTCATTCCTTCGAAAAATGCCATCATCTTCTGCTTCTCCTCATAAGAGTCAAAACTGTCCAGCTTGTCAGACAATCCTGCCATCGCATTGGCCTCCTTGCGGCAGTAATCCCTATCGCGCTGTGCATTCAGTATTTCCCGATACGCAGTGGCCTCCTCGATAAGACTCTTCTGGCTGAACGCTCTGCTGTAGGGAAGAATCATCGTCTTAACGCAGTTTTTAAAAGTATTCGGGCAGTCCAGGGCATCACGCATATCGGCAGCGATGTTGGCATGAATCGGTTTATCATAATCCGGATACATCTCAGCGATCCCATGGCTCATAAGCAGTGCCAGCAAAATGACCGGCGTGGCATTATTTTCTTTACAGACCTTCATATAGGAATCCACGGGAACTCTTATCTCATATCGGTAATTGGTGACTTCCTCCGACGGCACATTCTCCGGAATTGTATAAGCTTCCCGACCAAATTCGATAAACTTCTTGTTTTCGTCAAAATCATACTTCTGCAGGAACGGATCGACGGTCTCACCGCAAAGCAGCGGATCCTCCGCCAACCGGACGCCCTGGGGCGGCGTCTGCACATCATACCTCAGCTGACCGTAATAGTAAATCAGCGTCTCCACAAAGGGCATGATTCCACGCCCGTCGCAGAGAGCATGATGAAAAGAGACAAAGAGCGAACGATCGTAATAGGTGATGTCAACCAGATGATAGCCGCAGCTGATATGACCCAGTCTGACCAGATTTTTTGTCCGCCTCGCAACCATGGACTGCTCATTCTGTACAATATAAAAATCGCCGTCCTTTTCAATTATCTTCGTATTAAAGTAAGGATATCTTTTCATGGCCTGCAAAAGGGCCTGGTTCAGGAGAGAACCGGATACCTTCTGTTTGAATCGAACTTCGATCACTTCGCTTTCCATACCGTATCTTTTGTAAAGATAGCTCTGCCCGGAGCGGATCTTCTCATTGCTGCCCTCCTTGGTGGATCCGGACTTGCGGATCATCATTTCCTTTTCGTTGTTAACCAGTGCATCGCAAATGTCATGAAAAATATTTCCCATACCGTCAATCTCCTTTTTATTGACATTAACCCATCCCTGCCGACTTGCCCGGCTTAAACATACCGCGTTGCCGCAAATCAATCATGAAAAACTTATAGCGGCAGTATACCGCCCTGTCGTTTTCAAAATGATTGCGGAATGTTTGCAAAATGTTAAAAAACGCCTATCCCTGACACAGAGATAGGCAAATATTTGGCGCATACCCTATACTATTTGCAAAGCTAAGAAACCATCCCGTCTGTCTTTGAGCTGCCCAAACGGGCATTCTCAACCCGAGCACGTCTGTCTGAAGCGAGATAGAGCGGAATAGCCAAAAGCTGCGCGATAACCGATACAGCCACCATTGCAGGGATGCTCAAATCATAAAGCACACCCATGATCCAACTTCCAAGGAACCAGAAAATGCCGAAGGAACATTCAAAGATTCCATATCCTGTAGCTCGGCAATCTTTAGGAACCATTGAAGTAACCACAGCTTTCAGGATGGATTCCTGCGCGCCCATCCCTACTCCCCAGAGAGCTACGCCGACCAGAAGCATCGGAACGGAGTGAATAGAGAAGACAAAGATCGCAAACACGCTGGAAAGCAAGGTGGAAAGCATCAGAGCCTTTACCCCGATCCTATCATAAAGATGGCCGAACACAAGAGCAGCTATCGCATCCACTAACATCGCACCGGCGTAAAGCAGAGGAAGAGTTCCCTCCGTTACCAGCGAGGAGGTCTCTGCCAGGTTGGCCGCCAGACCGGTGTAGACGTTGGAAACATGCATGATGATAAGCGAATAATCAATAAACCCAAAAGCAAAGCAGCTGATCCCCGCGATATAAAGCACGAAACTTTTTCTCATGCGGAAAGGAACGTGTTCCTTCGGCTCAGGCTCGAATTGCTCAGGGTTGGGAAACCTGCGCCGGGTAAACAGCAGCAGAACCAGCGTAATAACGCCGGGAATGGCAAGTACCGCGAAGCAGAAAGCATAGGTCTGAAAGACATCGCCTTCCGTCCGAAACAGCATCACCAAATACAGCAGTACCGGCCCTAAAAAAGCGCCGATTTGATCCAGCAGTTCCTGCAGACCGAAGCTCTTTCCCACTCCCTCTTGAGATGCTGCAAAGGACATGATTGTGTCTTTGGCCGGCTTCTTGATGGCTTTACCCATCCGCTGGATAAGCAGCAGCAGACACGCCCATACCCATCCATCCTCGCCTACCAGAGCCAATGCAGGTACAGCCATAACATCCAGCACATAGCCTATGATCGTGATAGGCCAATACTGGCGGGTTTTATCCGTAAGTTTTCCAAATACATAACGCATGGAGTATCCGATCAGTTCTCCCAGGCCGGAGAAAAAGCCGATCGCGCCGGCGGAAGCACCCATAATAGACAGATATGCCCCGCGGATACTGGAGGCTCCCTCATGAGTCATATCCGAGAACAAGCTGACGATTCCAAACAGAATGAGAAATGCCATTGCTTGCGACAGATGCTTTTTCTTTCGACTGGTATCCATATCATTCACTCTCCTTTACGCGTGCCGTCATCTCAAGAAAATCGGCTTTGCTTTCTTCTTTACACCGATGATAAAGAATATCCAGCAGACGAGCAAACTCCTTCCGTTCCTCTTCCGAAAGTGTTTCAACAAGCCATTCATAAAACAGGGTTTCAATGTGCGCCTTGGAATTTTTCAGACTCTGCGCCTGTTCTGTGGGATAAATAAGCTGACTGCGGCCATCTTCCGGGTTATTTTCCCTCCGAAGATAGCCCTTTGCCTCCAAATTGGCGGTCTGCTTTGCCACAGCCCCTTTATCTGCCCCTAAGATTTTGCATATCTCCGCCTGCGTGATGCCGGGCCTTTTTCGTACAACATGAATGAGATCGAACTCCGCCGTACCTACCCCCTCTTCCTTCATCATCCGAGAAGTAAACTTCCCCACCTCTCTGGCTATTTTCGTGATCTGACGTTGCGTTATATCCAACTTGATCCCTCCTTTGGAAAGATGTACTATCAACTAATTAGATGATAGTACATCTTTACCGGCTTGTCAAGATGGCAGGATACAAGTTATAATTAAAAACGGAAAAATTATCTGTTTACGATGGAGAGACCAAAATTCTCCCAGTTCCATCGTTCACCGTGTGCGGCTCTACAAAAGGGGATTCATAAATGTTTACCAAACGACAATATCAGATTTTAACCGTGCTCTCCGGAGCAGACACCTGGTTATCCGGTACAATGCTTGAGGAATTGATCGGTGTTGGGAAAAGGACAATACAAACGGAGATACGCAGCATCAATGCCGAGCTGCGTCAGAAAAAGCTGTCGGAAAATACAGGTATCATTTCTAATAACCGTAAGGGCTATCTGCTGTCAGATCCGTCCAACGAGATAAAGGCCCTCCTGCTGCAGGATACAGATGGCCTCCACGGCACAGATGAACGGCTGATTCACTCCAGAAGACTCCTGGCAGTGCTGCTGTTTGAAAAGGATTTCATCAGTATCGGAGACATTGCAGATCGCCTGTACTTCTCAAAGTCTACCGTAAACATGAATCTGACGCAGGTAAAACGAGTTATCGGACGTACCAAAAACGCCAGACTGATTGTCTCCCACCAGAAAGGGATCCGCCTGGATGCTCCGGAAAATATCAAACGCATCCTATGCATGAAATCCATGCTCGGCGATAACCGCATGCCGGTGGATCAGCCAGAGACCAGGCAAATCCTTTCTCTGATCGAGCCGCTGTATAAACTGGTTACCGACTGTTTCCTACGCCATAGCTATATTGTAAGCGGAGACACCTGCAGCGATTTTGCGAAGTATCTGAGCGTAAGTATAGTTCGCTCCCGCCTCGGCTTTGCCGAGGGATATCCTTCCGTCCGCTTCCCTCTGTCCGCCCTTGCCCAGGAGCTGGCCGCTGCAATCGCCGCACAGCTGGATTATAAGGCATCTGAAGCGGAGCTTTTGCAGCTGGAAGGGAGACTCCGGGAATTGAATCTGTTAAAAAAGGAGCCTGTTGTCGACCCGCCTCTGCGTAAAAAACTGATGCGTTTTCTCTCCCTGCTGGAAGAGGGTACCGGTCTGCGGCTGGCTCCAGATGAGCCGTGGCTTTCCTCCATGGAAAATCATATTTCCCGCATGATGCTGCGCATCGAGAGCGGCCGGACCAATATCGGAACCTACACCGCTGAAATCAGCTGCCGGTATCCGCTGGAACTTCATCTGCTGCGCATTTATCTGAAAGCGGCTCTGGAGACCGAAATTCCCGATGCCGAACTGGGCTATATGATCCTCTATCTGGCTGCCGCCCTGGAGAAGCAGCGTCAGAAACTCCGAATACTCGTCGTCAGCGATGAGAGCGCAGCCGTACTCTATCATCTTTCCGAAACGCTGAAAGAGGAACTGAATGTCTACTGCCGGGAAGTAAATGTTCTGCCCCGCTATGTCTACGAAAACATGGCACCGGAGGATATCAGGAAATGGGATCTCCTTCTGACCACAGAACATGATCCGCTGCTGGCGGAAGCAGGCTTTTATTATATCAACCCCTTTATCGGAGAGAAACAGCTGCGCGAACTGCAAAAGCACATTGTCTGGCAAAAGGAAAAAGAGGAAAAAGCCCGGAAGGAGGATCTGCGCAGACGTTACCTGGCCAAGCAGTACGAATGCCATATGGACGGAAGGGCAGGAAGCTGCGGAGAATTGCTGGCTGCCTGCGGGATTAATCTGTCCGGCGGCAATATTTCCACCGGAAGTATCGGCGAGCATTTGATGTGCGTGATCTCCCACGATCAGGACAGTGCCAACAGTCTGCGGCTGCTGCATCTCGACCCGCCCCTGCAGCGCAAAGGGAAGCAGATCACTGCCATCCTATATGCGCACTACGGCGGTGAAGGCGATATGGACGCCTTCTTTCACCTGGTCAGCGAAGAGCTGCTGCGGCTGCGCTGACCAGGCAGCCGGAAATACAGATATCTTCGTAACTAATCACGAAAAAATAAAAGTTTCTCAGCCCTTCTTTGTGTATTATACTAAAACGCAGAACAGGTCCGTACAGATTTTTACGTCAAAGCGACCTGTAAGGCGTTAAAGCACACAAAAAAGGAGGCCTGAGTATGGCGAAGAATTATGAAGCATTAGGCAGTTCAGTTGTAGAAAAACTGGGCGGAGCAGCAAACATTGTCAAGCTGCAGCATTGCTCTACAAGGCTGCGCGCACAGCTGGCAGATAAGGAAAAGGCAGATCTGGAAGCCGTCAAGAAAATTCCGGGCGTGCTGGGTATAGCCGAGGTTGCCGGCGGCGTACAGGTGATCATCGGAAACGATGTGTCGAAGGTATACGATGCCATCACCCGAAAATTTCATCTGGAGCAGCAGGCCGCAATCAAAGAAAATCTCGACAAGGATCTTTCCGCCTCCGAAGGCGAAAAGAAGCCCAATCTTATCAGCCGGCTGTTAAATGTTCTCTCCTCCGTAATCGGTCCTGCCATCCCGCTGATTATGTGCAGCGGATTGATTTCAGCCCTGCTGGTAATCCTGACCCGCTTTGGCTTGGACAGCACGGGAAGCACCTATACCATCGTCAATATGGTAGGAACCGGCGCCCTGTATTTCCTGCCTGTCCTCCTGGCCTATACAGCGGCCAAAAAATTCAACTGCGATATCATCATCAGCGTTTTTCTGGGCGCCCTATTAATCAGCCCCACACTGATTGGCCTCACCGCCCAGGGCAGTTATGTAAGCCTGTTCGGACTTCCGGTAAAGACGGTAGACTACTCTTCCACCTCGATTCCGATCATTCTTACCATCTGGGTGTTCTCCTATGTCCAGAGATTCGTGGAAAAGATTGTTCCGGCAGCAGTAAAATATATCTTCCGTCCTTTCCTCTGCGTGGTTATCATGGTTCCCGTTATGCTCTGCGTGACCGGCCCCATCGGAAGCTACTGCGGCGATCTTTTGTCTCTGGCCCTTGGCTCTATTAACAACACCCTGCCGTGGGCATCCGTGCTAGTCGCAGGCTGCCTGGCTCCGCTGCTCGTGCTGACAGGCATGCATCTGGGCTTGATCCCTCTTGTCATGGGAATGTTCAATTCGGTAGGCTACGACAACATGCTCTTCCCCGCCTTTATCGGGATGAATTTCTCGCAGTTCGGCGTAGCGCTGGCCTGCATGCTGAAAACCAAGAATAAAAATCTGCGCACGCTGGCTTCCTCCTGTGCAATCACCGCATTTCTGGCCGGTGTCACAGAGCCGACGCTCTACGGCATCTGCGTGCGAATGAAACGGCCTCTGGCCGCCACCTGGATTGCCTGCATTGCCAATGCGATTTTCTGCGCGATTACCAGCGTCCACGTATACAGCTTTGGCGCACCCTCCTTTTTTACCATGCCGATCTTCCTGAATCCGGACGGAAGCATGGGAAATTTCTACATGGCAATCGCCGCCGCTGCGATTACAATTATCGTGGCCTTTGTGGCCACATGGCTCTTGGGATTTGACGACAGTGTTTATGGAGAGGCAGAAGAATGAAATCTACCATTTTAAACAAAACGGAAAAAATAGCAGATGATCTGTATGTCATCACGGAGACAGAAAGCGTGCACTGCTATTTCCTGCTGGGAGAAAAGAAGGCGCTGCTGATTGACGCAGGTTATGGATATGAGGACATTCACCCCATCCTTGCATCCATCACCAGCCTGCCCGTCATGCTGGCCGTGACCCACGGAGATGTGGATCACGCGCTGGGCGCCATGCACTTTTCTGAATTCTGGATTCATCCGCTGGATTATGGCAAGCTTCTCATGAACGATACTCCTGAAATCAAAGGGGCCATGCTGGACCACCGGTATCAAAAGATGCCGGCGGCCCGCACGGCGATCGACCGAGATGCCTATCTGCGCACCAGTGTCGCCGCCTCCCACCCCCGTTTTCTGTGCCACGGTGATGTAATCGATTTAGGCGGCAAAAAAGTAGAAATCTTTCACACGCCGGGACATAGCTATGGACATATCATGTTTCTGGATCAACAGACAGGACGACTTTTCTCCGGCGACCAGCTGACAGGACGTCACAACATCTGGCACTTTATGTCCAGCGATGAGCAAGCTCCCTTTGCAACCACCTTTTCCAGTTTAAAAAAATTAAAAGCGCGCAGCAGCAGCATCCAGAGCATCTATCCGGCCCATGGAGATTATCCGCTGACCCTCCAGTGCCTGGATGACCTGTTGGAATGCTTCGACCACGAACTGGCGGATCATTACAGGGAAGATCAGCCTTTTCATTCTGCGATGGGCGATGCCTGGCAGCACCTATATAAGGAAGTTAATCTGATTTATTCCGATGAGAGACTTGCGGAATTTCTGGGACATGAAATCATAAGAAAGTGAGGACCTGAAAATGGTTTTTCCAAAAAATTTTCTGTGGGGCGGAGCGACTGCAGCCAACCAGTGCGAAGGCGGTTACCTGGAAGGCAAAAAAGGCCTTACCATCCAGGATATGATAACCGGAGGCAGCCTGCATTCCCCTCGTCTGTTCCGGGGAACCATTGATAAAACCGTTTTTTATCCCAGCCATGAGGCCGTGGATTTTTATCATCGCTATCGGGAAGATATCGCTCTTTTCGCTGAGGCGGGATTTCGCTGCTACCGCATGAGCATCAGCTGGGCGAGAATTTTTCCCACCGGCGAAGAGAACGAGCCCAACGAAGAAGGGCTGGCTTTTTACGACCAGGTATTTGACGAATGCCGCCGATACGGCATAGAACCCATGGTAACGCTGAATCATTTCGACATTCCCTGGAACCTGGCAAAGAAATACGGCGGCTTCCAGGATCGGCGCGTTATTGATCTGTTCGTCCGCTATGCGGAATGTGTGATGAAGCATTTCCGGGGCAAGGTCCGTTACTGGCTGACCTTCAACGAGATCAACTTCGGGCTGCTGAATATGGGCGCCTATAAATCTCTGGGCTACCTGGAGAAGGAGGACGCCGAAAAACAGGAGTTTGTCCCCAAGGACGCCCTGCACAAAAACCTCCCGGCACAGCTTCAGGCCATGCACCATCAGTTTATCGCCAGTGCGATGACTGTGCATCTGGCTCACGAAATTGATCCGGCAAATCAAGTAGGATGTATGATCAGTCATATCACCCAGTATCCGCTTACCTGCGAGCCGAAGGACATGCTGGAGACACAGCGAAAGGATCGGATACTCAATAAGTTCTCCGGCGATGTAATGGTCTTAGGAGAATATCCATCCTATATGAAACGATGGTTTGCGGAGCATGGGATCTCGATCCGGCAGGAACCGGAGGATGCGGCAGTCTTGAAAAAGGGCTGCGTGGATTTCTACGCGTTCAGCTATTACATGACCAACTGCGCCACCGTGCGCACAGATGCCGCACAGGTAGAGGGCAACCTGATGGGCGGAGCCAAAAATCCCTACCTGCAGACATCTGAATGGGGATGGCAGATCGATCCGGACGGACTGCGATATACCTTGAACGAATTATGGGACCGCTATCATATCCCCTTGATGATCGTAGAAAACGGCCTGGGAGCAGAGGATAAAATAGCTGCCGATGGCAAAGTGCATGACAGCTACCGGATCTCTTATCTGCAGAAACATATCCGGGCCGTAGGCGAGGCGATCGCCGACGGAGCTGCCGTGATGGGCTATACAGTCTGGTCAGCACTGGATCTGGTGAGCTCCGGCACCGGAGAAATGAAAAAACGCTACGGGCTGATCTATGTAGACCGCCACGATGACGGCAGCGGGGATTTCAGACGAATCCCCAAGGACAGCTTCTACTGGTATAAGAGCTGTATCAAAAACAATGGAGACTGGGAATAAGTCCCTCATCCATCCAGGTGACGATTTAAATACTCGGCCACCGACTCCACCGTGCAGCTGGCCGCCTGCCTGGCGTTCTCGCAGGCCCAGCTCATGGCGGCACCTTTATGCTCTCCGATCATGCGCACATCGTTTTCACTGTCGCCCACAGTGAGCACCTCATCGAAGTCTCCGGCATATTCAGTCAGATGAGCTATACCCGCCGCCTTGTCTACACCGTGGGCCATGATGTCGGCGTTCCACACATTGGCATAGGCGGTGACGCCGGGAAAACGCTCGTTGAGGTCCCGGCACAGCCTGGATATCCACTCCACATCGTCTGGCCGTCTGGTATGCAGCTGAACCACAGCCGTAAGCTCCCGCGCCTCCTCTATGGTCATCACGCCGTCGCAGGATTTCTGCGTCGTCGTTCCCTCCTTTGACAGAATATTGATCTTCCGGTCCCGCAGCGAGACACCAATCCCGTCCCGATCGTTTTCATAGAGATAGCGCATCACTGCCTGGGCTGTACCCTCATCGATGGTGCGGCAGTAGATCTCCGTCCCATCCTTTAAGAGCACGCGGGCCCCATTGTTCAAGATAAAGGCATCCGGTCTCAGGTCGTATTGGCCGAGCTTCTCCCGCAGACCGCTCTCGTTTCTCCCGGTGGCAATGACGAACCAGTTTCCCGCGTTCTGCCAACTGCGCACAGCCCGGATATTCTCCGGGCTGATCTTCTCATTTACATATAAAGTTCGGTCAAAATCGCTGACCGCACAGCTTCTTTTTCTCACGCTTCTCTCTCCTGCCGTCGATTTTCCCTTCATCGGCGGTACTCCTTTCCCCGGCAATACACGCTGACCAGATTTAGCTCCGTATCCATGATGGTCAGGTCCGCGTCCATGCCCGGCGCTATTTTTCCTTTGCGGTCGTCCACATGGATGTACCGGGCCGGATTCAAGCTGGTCATTTTCATGATATCCAGCCAGCCGACTTTCGTGTGGGCAGCCATGTTCTGCACCGATTCCGCGTAGCTCATCTCCATATGGCGCACCGCCTCGTAGTCATGGGGATCGATCCACTCCTGCCGGCCGTCGTAGTGATCGATGCGCAGCCTGTCCCCGTCCTTTACAAACTTCATCTGACGGATATAGTGGTCAAACTCCGTCTGGGTCTGGGCCAGGCCGGAGCAGTCCGTCGTCAGAATGATCCGGTCGCTGCCCTTGATCCGGTAGGCGATGTCAAAGGCCTCGTGGGAGACGGTAAGACCGGTCTGCTTGGCAAACTCACACATCAAATCGTCGTAGTACAGGGCAGCTCCCACCACCCCCAGCTCCCGGTGATGAAAGCCCCGCATCCCGCTGTAGGTATGGGTGACGCCGCCGATTCCCGCGTCCTTCATGGCCGTGATCTCGGCGAAGGTGGCCGCGCTGTGGCCGATGGCCGTCTGGATCCCGTGTTCGCGGCAGAAATCCAGAACCTCCCTGGCTCCCTGCCTCTCCACCGCTATGGTCATATGACGGCAGAGCTCTTTGTGGCGGAAGGTTCCGTAGAGCTCCTCCATCACCGGAAGACTGGGTTCGATGCAGCATTCCTCCCTCTGCATTCCCTTGTACTTGGGGTTGATAAAAGGGCCTTCCAGATGGACGCCGAGGATCTCGGCCCCCGCTTCATTCATTTCCCCATGGGTTTTCTCCCAGGCCGTATCCGCCGCATGAATGCACGCTTTAATCTCTGGGATGCTGTCCGCCCCCGAGGTGGCGAGAAAGGAGGTAACCCCTGCGTAAGGCAGGGTGCGGCACATCTCCAGCACCGCCTCCGCCGTCTTTTCAAACCAGAAGGAGCCGGTGGCCCAGCCGTGGATGTGGATGTCGATGAAGCCGGGGAAGATTACCTGGTCCCCGTAGTCGGCAAAGGGGCCGTCCCAGCTGTCGAGGATTGCCCGGATCCGTCCGCCCTCGATCTCGATAAAGCCCTCCCGCACCTCATTCTCCAGAACAATGTTTTTGCTGTAGAGAACCATAACTTTCTCCCTCTATTTTATGCGAAGTTTATTTTAAAGTCCAGTAGTCCTTGTTGACCTCCATCAGGTCGTCCAGCACCGCCTTGGCCTTCGGAGGCTCGATAACCGTACGGTTTAAGATCAGGGCCTCCAGGGCCTTGGTATAATCCTGCTCCATGAAGGCCTCCACCGTCAGAAGCTCATAGGCGTACTGACCCTCCATCAGCCCCTTGTAGTAAGGCTTGATCGGGCCGTAAGGGTAGCCCTTGGCCCCCTCTTTGCCGATGGTGCCGGCCACCTCCACGATGGCGTCGTCCTCAAAATTGCTGATGATGCCCTCGTTGCGCACCAGGACGATAAATTCCCGGTTCAGGTCGTAGGCGATGGACTCGGCCACCTCCACCATCAGGTTGCCGAAGACGCTGTTGGTGAGCATCTCGGAGCGGTCGATGCTGTCCTTGCCCACCGCCTTTTCGCAGGCCTCGAATACTTCCTTTTCCCGGGAGTCCCTGGCCTCGTCGGCGCGGGTATAGTGGGGATCGCTCTCCGCCACAATCTCCTCCGGGAACATGTAATACTGCAGATAGGTGGTCGGGATGTATTCATCGATATACTGCATATATTTGTTGACCCGCACATAGGTATCCAGCCAGGACTTGGAGCGCTGTTCCGCATTGAAGGGGCGGAAATCGTGATCCCGCAGATAGGTGCGCAGGGTGTCAAAGTAATCGGTCCCGTCCACATCCTTCAGGGCGGTAAACCAGCCGAAATGGTTCAGGCCGAAGTACCTGGCCCGCAGGTTCTCCTGGGGAACGCCCAGAATCTTGGCGAAGCTCTTCATCAGGGAAAAGGGCTGGTCGCAGAGGTTCAGGATGCGCTTGTCGTCGGGAAACATCTTGTCCAGCCCCAGGGCGACGATGGCGGCCGGATTGGTATAGTTTAAAATCCAGGTATCCTTGGAATAGGAGCGAACCTTCTCCACCATATGCTTCATGGCCCCCAGGGAGCGCATTCCGTAGGCAAAGCCGCCGGGCCCGCAGGTCTCCTGCCCCACCAGGCCGTATTTCAGCGGAATCTTCTCATCGCAGGAGCGCATCTCGGTCTTTCCCACCCGCATCTGGCAGAAGACAAAGTCCGTATCCCGGTAAGCCACATCCTCGTCAGTGGTAAACACCGCCTCACACTCCGGATAGAAGCATTGGAGCACCAGCCGGTCATAGGCCTCCATCCGTCCCATCCGCTCGTTGTCGATATCGTAAAAAATAATTTTGGAAAGGGGGAAGCGCTCCTTGTAATTGACAAGCGTTCCCACCAGCGCCGGCACCCTGGCGCTGCCTGCGCCGGAAATGGTGATCACATGGGATTTTCTCATATCCGTTCTCCTCCTTGCTATCCTTCTTGATAAAGAGAGCCTGTCGCCAGATAACCGGAAACAGGCTCGCTCGTATTGTTATTCTGTCTTAAGCTCAGCCGCAAGCTCCTCCGCCCTTGCACGGGCCTTCGCCGCCATCTCGCGGGCGATGGTGCTGCACAGGCCGGTGTAGCTGGCCGGATCGATCATTTCTTTCAGCTCCTCGTCGGTAAACATGGAGTGGATGGTCGGATCTTCCCGCAGGACGGTATAGTAATCCTTGCCTTCCCGCTCGACTTTCATGGCCTTGTCATACATCAGCTCGTGGGCCTTGTCCTTGCCAAACTTCGCCGCCACGCACATCATGACGTGCTCGCTGTTGTCCAGGCCCTTGTTGATGTTTGCATTGGCCAGCATCCTCTCCTTATTGACGCAGAGGGTGCGGGTCAGCTCCTCGGCCCGGATCAGGACCTCGCATGTTAGCTCCATGGCCTCCTCCATCAGCCCGTCGAAGAGCATGTAGGAGCTGCTGTCTCCCTCGAACATGCGAACCGCGGAAAACAGGCCGGTGGTCGGCAGAGAGTACAGCTTCTGGGAGTTGGCGATAATTCCCTTGGCCAGCTTGGGATTGATCTTCTGCGGCATCGTGGAGCTGCCGATGGTCCCCGGCGTAAAGGCCTCGCTGACCTCGCCGAACTCCTCCACGCCGGTGTAGTAGACTTCCTCTGCCATCTTGTGGAAGGTGTTGCACAGAAGAGCCAGGTTCATCATATATTCCACCTTCATCTGGCTCATGTTGCGGCTGGGCACATCCATGCAGGTCATACCCAGGCGGTCGGCCACCCTCTGCTGCACCCGCCGCCCGGTTTCCCCGGTGGCGTTGAAGCCGCCCACAGCCCCGCCCATCATGACGGTGAACACCCGGCCGGCACACTGCTCCAGACGGTCGGCGCTCTGCAAAAGCTCGCTGATCCAGACGGAAACCTTGTAGCCGTAGGTAATCGGGATGGCGTGCTTCCCGTGGGTCCGACCAGCCATGACGGTGTCGGCATTATCCTCCGCCAGGGCAGCCAGGCTCTTTAAGATATCCGCCAGAAAGCTCTGATAGATCTTCGTCACTTCTCTGGCGATATAGAGCTGAGAGGTCTGCTGGATGTTCTGGGTGGTGACCCCGTAGTGGACGTACTTGCCCCCTTCCTCCGAGCAGGCTTTGACCAGCACTTTTATAAAGGGGACGAAGCCATGGCCTACCTTTTCTTTGATGCGGGCCATCTCATCGAGATCCAGGTCTTCCAGGCGGCGGGCGGCGATATCCTTCGCCGCCTCCATGGGGATGAATCCCTCCTCCGCCTGGGACAGAGCCAGGGCCTGCTCTACCTTTAGCCAGGTGCGAAGCCGGTTCTCCTCGCCGAGAAGCTGTTTTATTCCGCGATCATCTAGTTTGCTTTTGGAATCATACAAGGCTCTCATACTGTTATCCTATTCCTCACGATTTCTTTAACAGGTCGTCTACGGCGTGCCGTACAAACTCCACGTGGGGACCGAATACCACATGGATATGGTTCTTGGAGGGGAAGAAGATGCCGGCGCAACCGGAATCCTTCAGTCTCACCTGATTCACCAGCTCAGGATCTTTCAGGTCGATGCGCAGACGGGAGATGCAGTTCTCCACATTTACGATATTGTCTTTGCCGCCCAGGCCCTCCACGACGATGGCGGCGATACCGGGCCAATCCTTCTCCTTCAGCAGCAGGCTGGCGGATTCCTCCACCTCAAAGGGCTCGCGTCCCGGCGTCTCCAGGTTATACTTCTGGATGAACCACTTGAATACGAAGTAGAACAGGAAGAAGTTGATAATGCCTAAGAAAATCAGGCTGACCCAGTGGGTGTTCTCATACAGCAGACCGAAGATGCCGAAGTCGAAAATCGTGCCGCGGATATAGCCGATGCTGATATTGAGGAACTGGTAGGGCAGCATGCCGATGCCGCACAGCACGCAGTACAGGATGAACAGCGGCGGCGAGATAAACAGGAAGGAGAACTCCATCGGCTCCGTAATGTTGCCCAGGAAAGCGGTCAGCGCACAGGTCAGCACAACGCCCTTGGCCATCTTGCGGTTCTTCAGGAAAGAGGTCTTATACATAGCCAGGCCGATGGCCGGAATGCGGAACAGGGTAGTCAGCATCTGCGCACCGCCCAGGTAGCTGGACAGAGTAGGCATCAGCTCGGCCCAGTAAGGGCTGTCCGGTCCCAGGTTAAACAGAACCTCGTTCATGGCATTCAGAATGCCGACATACTCGGTGCCATTGATCATATAGACGCCACCGGCCTCGGTGAAGCGGACCAGGGACGCCAGCACATGGTGCAGGCCGAAGGGGATCAGCATGCGGTTCAGCGTGTAGTAGATCGACGCGCCGATAGCGGGAGCCGTGAAGACAAAGGAAAGTCTGGTCAAGACCGCAGTCACGCCGCTCCAGATAATCGGAACCACCAGGCCGATGGGGATCATGACCACAAAGGTAATGATCGGAATGGATTTCTTGCCGCCGAAGAAGGCAAAGGCAAGCGGCAGTTCCACACGGTAGAACTTATCGGCCACCTTGGCAGCCACCAGACCGGCAATCAATCCGCCTAGAGCCTCCAGCCTCACGGTCTGGGTGCCCAGGACCACGCCCTGGCCCATCTGCGCCATGGTGGCGGAATCCGCCAGGGTGCCGGTGACCGTCAGATACACGTTCATAACCACGTTCAGCGTCAGATAGCCGACCACGGAAGCAAATACGGCGATGCCTTTTTCATGCTTTGCCATCCCCTGGGCCACGCCCATGGCAAACAGGATCGGGATATTGTTGAATACGATGCTGGTAATGCTCTGCAGGCTGGTAATTACCGTGCTGACAGCCTCATTCCCCAGGAAGGGAAAACGCTCAACCATATAGGACTGGGTCAGAGCGCTGCAGATGCCCATCACCATGCCGATCGGGGCCAGCAGGGCAATCGGAAGCAGGAGGGAGCGTCCAAAGGTCTGGATGCTGTCCTTCCAGCTGGATGATTTCTGTTTACTCATACTCTTTTTTCCTCTCAAGATTTCATATTCCTTTTTGCTGTTGATCTTGAAGCGCTTCTTGAACTGTCTATATCATATCAAATTTTATGGTTGCTTCAAGGCAAAAATCATCTCTTTTTTTCTTGCATTTACTTGCCCTTATTTCTATAATATAATATCAGGGAAAGGCTTGATGCAAGGAGGAAAAAAAGATGGGTTTGAGTTATCACGATCTCAGTGTTCTGCGCTTTATCCAGAAGCGAAACCGGGTACCCCTCGATAAGGTATCGCTCCAGTTTGACCGGAATGAGACCTCGATCCGCCGCAGTATCGATAAGATTAACTTCTATTCCGACAGGCCTCTGGCGGAGATGGACCGGGGCTGGTGCCGCAGCCTTCTCTCCTATAATGAGCTGGTGGAGTTTATCGGGCATATCGCGCCGGTGGACTATGTCAGTTCTGTAGAGGAGCGGATCCCTGTGATGGTCATTGCAATCTTTTTCAACGGCTATGTCAATGCCAGCGCACTCTACGAGCGATGGGGTCTGTCCCTGACCACCAAAAAACAGGACACCGCCTATCTGCGCTCCTACCTGGGGTCGCGAGGTCTGAACCTGGTGACCCTCAAGAAAAAAGGGCTGGGCATCACCGGCGACGAGCTGCGCCTTCGCTTTCTGGTTATCGACATCCTGCATCCCCTGCTGGAGTACACGGCGGACAACCGCATCACGCCCCGCCGGGCCAACACCCCCATTGAGAAACAGACCTACGAGCTGGCCTCCCCTCATATCCAGGCGGCGGCCAATGAGGCGGCCGGCCGGCTGAACCGTTTTCTGGCCAGAAAGGAGCTTTCGTTAAACTATCCTTCCAAGAAGTTCCTGCTTCTCTTTATCTGCCTGATGATCAGCCGTCCCCTCTCCTACGACTTAAATTACGCCAGCCAGCCTCCCCTGCCCCCTTTTCCGATGCACGTACTGGACAATCCCAAGGAAAACATCCCCTACAGCATCGCCCTCAGCCTGCTGAGCTACTCCAAGCCTCTGGATTTTCCCTATGACCGGAGACTGTGGCATATCACGGAGGACTTTCTGGAGCATGTGGTGGAAAGCCTGCCACAACCCTTCTTCGTGCAGGAGGAGATGATCCAGGAGTTTTACTGCTACTTCTATCGGGAAATCCTGCTCCACTACTACCAGTGCGGCTTCGTGGACAAGACAGTGGAATATACCAGGGAACAGTTTCCCGACCTCTACGAGACCATCGAGCGCTATTCGATTTACTTTAAGGCCGCCTATAACTTCCCCTTTAAGGACGAACAGCTCTCCACCCTGACTCTTCTGGTGGAGAAGCATATTCTGCGCAACCAAACCGTCGACCGGCGCAAGAAAAAGATTGTCATCGTCACCAGCGTAAACTTTGAGAGGGTAAGCTTCTTCCTGGAGCAGGTCCGGGAAAAGGTAAATCTGCAGTGTATGGGAGTTTTCAACATCAACGAGATCCATCAGCTGGACCATGTCCAGTACGATTACATCTTCTGTCTGTCCACGCGGATCTACAACCTGCTTAACGCCAGCGGATTGCCGGTGATACGCCTGAACTTTTTTCTGACCCAGTCCGACATCGACCATCTGCTCTCTCTGGGCTTCACCGCCCTGAGGCACCGCTTCCAGACGACCTCCTTCGTCTTAGAGCTGGCTGGAAAAGATGAAGCGGAAATGATTTCCTGGCTGAAAGAGCATTATCCAGATTATTTTGTATAGGTCCTCCAGAAAAATGCCCCTGCAAAAGCCGTAGCGCGACGGCCCGCAGGGGCTTATTTCATTGCCGCCGATCTGTCTTCAGGCGCGCTTTTTCTGTTCCGTTTTCTTCTGCTCAGCCCTGGCTGTTGTAATTGGGCGTGATGACGATCTCGCCGTCCATGATCTGCTGGGCGATTTCATTGACCTGGTTCTGCACTTCTTCAGAGACAGCAGAGCTGAAGGGGGCCAGAGCGATGACGCCCTCCTTCAGTCCGGGATTCTCCAGACCGCCGAACTCCCCGGAGGCAATGATATCCAGCTGAGAGGTGATCATCTCAGGCACTTTGACAAGCAGAGAGGTCAGGCACAGATCACCCTCCACCAAGGAGGACTGATCGGAGGTGTAGCCAATGCAATACACGCCCTGCTCCTCGCAGGCCTCAAATGCACCCAGTCCGGTCTCATCGCAGGTCTGCAGAATCACATCCACGCCCTGCTCGATCATGGCCAGAGCAGTCTCCCTGCCCATGGAAGAATCGTTGAAAGTGCCGGTGATGACCGTGCGGACATCTACGTCGGGATCAGCATACTTGGCTCCCTCGATAAAGGCGTTTTTATCGGAGGCCTGGGTACTGTTGTCACCGCCGCCAATATAGCCGATAATGCCGCTCTCGCTCTGCAGTGCAGCCAAAGCGCCGCAGACAAAAGCGCCCTCATACTCCTTGTAATCATAGAAGGCGATATTGCCGGGAAGGTTATCTCCTGCCGGCGGGTTGCCGGTGATAAAGAAATACACATCCGGATAATCCTGTGCCACGCGGACGCAGGCATCGCCGTACTGTACACCATGGCCGATGACAAAATCATAGCCCTCGGAGCAGTAGCTGCGGAAGGTGGACTCCATATCAGCCGCCTGCACATCTTCCGTGTAGGCAATATCATAGCCCTGTTCTTCCAGGGACTTCAGTCCCTCATAAGCTCCCTGATTCCAGGACTGATCGGTGATATAGCCGGGAAGCAGGATGGCAATGCGGGACACCTCGGTGCGTACACCGTCTGCATTGGTCTCGGCCGCATCGCCGTCTCCGCCGCAGGCGGCAAGCATGGCAGACAGACATACACACAGCAGCAGGCAAAGTACATGTTTGACTTTCTTCATTTTTTCTCTCTCCTCGTTTTCATTTATAGCCAGGCGGATTGCCCGCCAAAAGCTCTCTAGCGACTTTCTTTGTTATAAACGTTGCCCAGATCCTTGGGCGCGCGGATGTTGCGGCCAAAGATCACCAGGCTGATCAGCGTGACAATATAAGGCAGAGCCACGAAGAACTGATAGGGAAGGTCTGCCCCCATGGCCTGAAGTCTGAGCTGCAGAGCCTCCACTGTCCCAAAAAGGAAAGCTGCAATCACGGCAAACAAGGGATTCCACCGGGAAAGAATCGTGATGGCCAGGCAGATAAAACCGCGGCCTGACGTCATGTTTTCCGTGAAAGTACCCACATTGCCCAGAGACAGGAAAGCCCCGCCGATTCCGGCCATAAAGCCGCTGAACATATAGCCCGTGTAGCGCAGCCGTACGACGTTGACGCCGGCCGCCGCTGCTGCCTTGGGATTTTCGCCTGCCGCCGTGACCTGCAGGCCAAATTTCGTATACTTCATCACAAACCAGACCGCCACGGCTCCGATAAAAGCTAAGTAGACCAAAATGTTATGCTGGAAAAAAATTTCGCCGATATAAGGGATATCGGAGAGAACCGGAATCTTTATGGTGGCGAGAATCTCCACTCCTGCTCTGTCCGTGCGTACGCCAAAGGTTGCCCGGTATAAAAAATTGGTAAAGCCCAGCGCAAAAATATTAAACATAATGCCCACCACGGACTGATCCTGCCTGCGGGAGATCCCCCAGAAGGCAATGACCAGAGCGGACACAAGTCCGGCGAAGCCACCCACCAGCACACCCGCCAGAAGACTCCCTGAACTGTAGGCCGCCATGAAAGACAGAAGGGCCGCGATCAGCATCTCCCCCTCCAAGGCAATATTCATCACGCCGGTCTTTTCCGAGAGCACATCGCCCACCGACCCAAAAACCAGAGGAGCGCCCATGCGCACGCCGGCGGCAAAGAGAGGTACCAGGAAAGCTGCGGTAAAAATCTGATCCATTTACTCACCCTCCTTTTCCTTTTTGCTCTTTCTGCGGCTGCCGCTGCCAAAGAAGCTGAAGCCCAGCAAAATAAACAGTACGATCAGCGCCTCCAGCACATTGAGGAAGAGGGAGGACACGCCGGTACGCACCTGCATGGTCTCCGCGCCGATACTCAAAGCGCCTAAAAGGACCGAGGACAGCAGCACGCCCAGTGGATTCATCATGCCCAGCAGAGAGGCTACCACGCCGTCAAAGCCATAGGAGCCGGCCAGCCCCTCCAGAAGCCTGGTCTGCGTGCCTGCCAGCTCAATGGAGCCGGCCAGCCCTGCAAAGGCCCCGCTGATCAGCATGACGATCAGATAATACTTTTTTTTGCTGATTCCGCCGAAGGTAGCCGCCTTGATACTGCCGCCCAGAACTCTCAGCCGATATCCGAACTTGGTCCTCTTCATCACCACCCAGTAGACCAGCACGCAGACCAGGGCGATGACCAGCCCCAGATTCATCCGATTGCCGTCTATCAGCCGGGGCAGAGTAGCCGCCACAGGGGCAGACTGGGGAATATTCCCCGCCGTATCCCGCAGCGGATAGTAGACGCACCAGCTGAGCAGCTGCACGGCGATATAGTTGAGCAGAAGGGTCGTGATGATCTCACTGGCCTTGAAACGGGTCTTAAAAAATCCGGCGATACCGGCCCAGCACGCACCAAACAAAGCTGCCACCAGCATGCCCACCGGTATATACCAGCCGCCCACAGCCTGAGCAAAGGAAGATGTGCCAACCAGTGTCATCCCGATAGCCCCCAGGCAAATCTGTCCTTCACCGCCCAGGTTGCTGAGCTTCGTCTGGAAAGTGAAAGAAACGCCTATACCTACGATCAGAATCGGAACCATCTTGATGGTCATCTCACCGATACTGTTTAAAGAACTGAAGGGGCGCACCAACAGGTAATAGTATGCCGTAAAAGGATTTACATCCAGAATGATCAGAAATACGGCGCCCAGTGCAAGGGCTGCCAGGACCGACAGAAGTACGATCCCCACGCGGCGAAGAAGCGCGCCGCTTCGCATGGAATCAATCGCTTTCATGTCCATTCACCCCCATCATCATCATTCCCACCTTGCGCACCGTCGTCGTCTCCGGCCTCACCTCGCCGACAATCTTACCGCCGTAGAGCACCAGTATGCGGTCGGCCAGGGAAAAAAGCTCTTCAAAATCGCCGGAAATCATCAAAACACCCATGCCTGCCTCTCTGGCTCTGAGGATTCTGTCCCGGACAAACCAGGTCGCCTTGATATCCAGACCTCTGGTGGGATATTCACAGATCAGCGCTTTGGGATGTTTTTCCAGAGCTCTGGCCAGGATAAATTTCTGCAGATTGCCGCCGGACAGATTGGCGCTTCGCTCCTCCACGCCCCTGGCCCGCACATCATAGGATTTCATGGCATTTTCGGCCTCCCTGCGGATCTCGCCATAGTCCAGGAAAGGTCCTTTCATCGGCGGATGATTGTTGCGCAGAATCCAGTTCTCATACAGCGGGAAATCCGGCACACTGCCCACATAATTGCGATCCGCCGGCACATAGGCAATATTGTTGTCGATAAAAGCCCTGGCATTCTTCGTGGATACTTCCTGTCCATCGATCTTTACACGGCCTCCTTTTCTGGCCTTGCGCACACCTGCCAGCACCTCGGCCAGCTCCACCTGTCCGTTGCCTTCCACGCCGGCCACGCCCACGATCTCGCCGGCATGAATCTGAATATCGACTCCCTGCAGTGTGTAGACATGACGGTCATCTCTGGCGTACAGTCCTTCCCCTTCCAGAACAACAGGCCCGGGCGTGCCCACTGCGCGGCGGGCGGCAAAGTCAGGCGGCAGGACATCTTCGCCCACCATCATTCGGACAATGGTCTCTTTGTCCGCCTCCTCCGTGTGAATCTGGCCGGTAATCCGCCCTTTAGTCAGCACTGTGATATAATTGCTGATGTAGAGCACCTCTTCCAGCTTATGGCTGATAAAGATCACGCCCTTGTCCTGGCGGACCAGATTTTTGATCACGTCAAACAGAGCATCGCATTCCTGGGGCGGAAGCACCGCCGTAGGCTCGTCGAAAATCAGGACATCCGCTCCGGTATAGAGAAGCTTCAGAATCTCCACCTTCTGCTGCATGCCGATACTGAGCTGCTCCACAGGACTGTGCAGATCCACCTCGATCCCATAGCGTTTTTTGAGCTCGTTGAGCTTTTCTTCTGTTTTCTTTTTGTTGGTAAGGGAAAGGGCGCTGTCCTCGCCCATCAGACAGACATTTTCAATGGCAGAATACATGCCCACCAGCATAAAGTGCTGATGGACCATACCGATCCCATGGCGCAGCGCATCCCGCGGCGACTGGATTTTGACAGACTGACCGGACAGAAGGATATCCCCTCTGTCCGGCTTATAAATTCCATAGATAATATTCATCAGCGTGCTCTTGCCTGCGCCGTTTTCACCCAGCACAGCATGCACTTCGCCCCTGTATACCTTCAGATTGATGCTGTCGTTGGCCGTAAAATCGCCAAAGGTCTTCGTAATCCCCTTCAGTTCCAGTAAGGGCGTCTGTTTCATCTTTTCGTCTCCCATTCTATTTCAACCCACAGCCTCATTTGCAGTGCACCCGGCACCAGAGTTCCTGAATCGGAGGAATCTGTTCCCGCATCCCGGGAGCCAGCCGGCACCAGATAATTCCCTTCTTCGGCCGGGGAAACTCATGGCGAGTCTCAATAATACGGGTAGGCGTCACAATATAATCAATGGCAGTATCATACTCCTCCACATTGACGTCCACATCGACTACCTGGCAGTCATGGCCTGCCCCCACGATGACAGAGCTGTCATCCACAATGCCGCAGGTATAGAGCATGGCCCACTCCAGATCAAAATAGCCGTGACCCTTGCCAAAGCGGATTCCGCTGGGCGTGATGGCTGAAGCGCCGGTCACCAGCATATCGATATGTCCTACGGATTCCTTGAGCTGCTCCAGTGTCTGATGCTTCCAATAGCGGCCAATCCCATCCAGCAGAGAGGCTACCTCCTCCTTGCCCTCGGGAATAAACTCCGGGCGTATCAGGAAAAAGCCCCGGGTAATCCCATAGTTGGTCATGACCACGGTCTTCTTGTCCCGGAAGGCAATCTCGCGGAATTTCTCCAGATTGTTGTCCGGTGTGATAAAAATCACCTTGGCATTCTTGTACATATCCGTGGAGGCCAAAAGGGCTGCCCCCTTGTCACTGCCCTCATAGTCGGCGATAAACTCGGAAAACTCCCAGCTGAATTTGGAATCCGGTCTTGCCACCTTGAGCAGTTCTTCCCAGATCTTTACCCGTGCTTCCTTCGCATCCATCTGCATTTTTCTTTCTCCTTCACACTCTGCGGCTTTTATGCACTCAATGAATAAAATTGTAGTGGTTATAAACGAGGATGTCAATCCCCCATTTCGACAAAATTCGCGAAAAACGCAAAACAGCCAAAGCCAAGGGAGCCGCCCAAGACCTGTCCCGGTCTTTGGCAGCTCCCTGCAGCTGACGGATTATAATAAATTACCGCAAATGACTATTCATTAATTATCCGTAGAATAGTTGGGCGCTTCCTTGGTAATCTGGATATCATGAGGATGACTCTCCCGGAGAGCGGCAGAGGAAATCTTTACGAACTGGCCGGTCTCCTTTAAGGTCTCGATATCCTTGGCGCCGCAGTAACCCATACCGGAGCGCAGTCCACCCAGCAGCTGGAACACAGTGTCCTCCACCAGTCCCTTATAAGCCACACGGCCCTCCACGCCCTCGGGCACCAGTTTCTGTGCGTCAGACTGGAAATAGCGGTCTTTGCTGCCGTTTTCCATTGCCGCAATGGAACCCATGCCGCGGTAGACCTTATATTTACGTCCCTGATACAGCTCGAACTCTCCCGGGCTCTCGTCGCAGCCTGCCAGCAGACTGCCCATCATGACCACGTTTGCTCCTGCCGCAATCGCCTTGGTGATATCGCCGGAATACTTGATGCCGCCGTCAGCGATAATCGGAACGCCATATTCCTTGGCCACCTCATAGCAGTTCATGATGGCAGTGACCTGAGGAACGCCGATGCCCGCCACAATACGTGTCGTACAGATAGATCCGGGGCCGATGCCCACCTTCACCGCATCTGCTCCAGCCTCGATTAATGCCTTGGTCGCCGCACCGGTAGCCACGTTGCCGGCGATCACCTGCAGATCGGGGTAAGCCGCCTTGACCTCCCTCACGGTGCGCAGAATATTCTCCGAGTGACCGTGAGCCGAGTCGATAACAATGATATCCACCTTGGCCTGCACCAGAGCATCCACGCGGGCCATGATGTTCTTGGTGATGCCCACAGCCGCACCGCACAGCAGACGTCCCTGGCTGTCCTTGGCCGACAGGGGATATTTGATCTGCTTCTCGATATCCTTGATGGTAATCAGGCCCTTCAGCTCGCCGGCATCATTGACAATCGGCAGCTTTTCCTTGCGGGCCTTGCCCAAAATCACCTTGGCCTCCTCCAGCGTAACGCCTTCTTTGGCTGTGATCAGCCCCTCGCTGGTCATCGACTCAGAGATCTTCTTGGTAAAATCGGTCTCAAATTTCAGATCGCGGTTGGTAATGATGCCTACCAGCTTTTTGCCCACCGTAATCGGTACGCCGGAAATACGATATTTGCGCATCAGGTCGCTGGCATCCTTCACCGTATGATCGGGAGACAGGGAAAAAGGATCGGTGATAACTCCATTCTCCGAGCGTTTCACCATGTCCACCTCTTCCGCCTGCTGCTCGATGGACATGTTCTTGTGAATCATGCCGATGCCGCCCTGTCTGGCCATGGCGATGGCCATCCGGTGCTCCGTTACCGTGTCCATACTGGCACTCATCAGGGGAATGTTCAGCCTGAGCGTCTTGGTCAGGTTGGTACCCAGTTCCACCTGATTGGGGATAACTTGAGAATACTGGGGGACCAGCAATACATCGTCAAAGGTAATGCCTTCTCCGATAATCTTTCCCATCTTATCTTTCCTCTCTTTCGTCTGATTTTTGTGGTTTACTTGGATATTAGTGCTAGTCTAGCAAAAGGCGATATGCTTGTCAAGAGGACAAAGCGAAAAATGTCAGATGATACGCACGGCAGCGTGTGACATTTTTCGCTTTGTATTTTTTTAGAAAATTCCTCTCCGTTTGATATTCTTTGTTTGATATGTTTGCTGCTGTCTCTACCGCTCGCTCACAGCGGAAATCACGACCTGTCCAGCCTTCCGCGTGGCAGGCATGTCGATGAGCCGCTGATTTTCCGAACCGCGAAAACGCAGCATCAGATTGCGCTTGGCCTGTACAAAGGGACCGTCCACCAGAATATCGATCATCGACAGCATCTCATCCGTATACTCCCCATAGCGGCGCCCGCCGGGCACCAGATCCCGGTCGTAGACGAAGCCGGTATAGCACCAGACATCCTTCTGCGGATAAATCTTACGCACCCGGCGAAGCAGGGCCGTAAGCGCCGGCTGGTTTTCCCTCTCAAAGGGCTCTCCGCCAAGCAAAGTAAGGCCCTGAATATAGGCCGGAGCCAGAGCATCCAGAATCTCCTGCACCGTATCTTCCGTAAAAGGAGTGCCGTAATGAAAATCCCAGGTCTCCGGCTGGAAGCAGCCCTCGCAGCGGTTGGTGCAGCCGGAGACAAAGAGGGTCACCCTCACGCCCAGGCCGTCGGCAATGTCATGCTTCTTGATATTTCCGTAATACATGGCCCTCCCTTACAGGTGCAGTACGCGGTCCTTGATCTCCTGGGTGCGGCCCTGGTTCCAAAACTGGGTGCCGATATAGCCGCAGGTGCGGCGGGCCACATTCATCTTATCCTGATCCCGGTTGCCGCAGTTGGGGCACTCCCAAATGAGCTTTCCGTTCTCATCTTCTATAATCTGGATCTCCCCGTCGAAACCGCACTTCTGGCAGTAATCGCTCTTGGTATTCAGCTCCGCATACATGATATTGTCGTAAATATGGCGCAAAAGCGTCATTACTGCCGGGATATTGTTCTGCATATCCGGCACCTCCACATAGCTGATGGCCCCGCCCGGCGAGAGAGCCTGGAACTTGGCCTCGATGGAGAGCTTGTCAAAGGCATTGATCTCCTCGGTCACATGGATGTGATAGCTGTTGGTGATATAATTCTTATCCGTCACGCCGGGGATGATGCCGAAGCGCTTCTGCAGGCACTTGGCAAACTTGTAGGTGGTGGACTCTAACGGCGTGCCGTAGATGGAGAAATCGATGTTCTCCTTCTCCTTCCATCTCTTGCAGGCGTCGTTCATATACTGCATCACCGACAGGGCGAAGGGCATGGCCTCCGGATCGGTGTGGGACTTGCCGGTCATATAATAGACGCACTCGTAGAGGCCGGCATAGCCCAGGGAAATCGTCGAATAGCCTCCGTAGAGGAGCTTGTCGATCTTCTCCCCCTTCTTTAGGCGGGCCAGGGCACCGTTCTGCCACAGGATCGGTGCCACGTCGGAGATGGTTCCCTTCAGGCGGTTATGGCGGCACATCAGGGCGCGGTAGCACAGATCCAGGCGCTCGTCCATGATCTTCCAAAATTTATCCATATCGCCGCCGGAGGACAGGGCCACATCCGGCAGGTTCAGAGTGACAACGCCCTGGTTGAAACGGCCGTAATACTTCGGCTTACCTGTCTCCGGATCCACATAGGGGGTCAGGAAACTGCGGCAGCCCATGCAGGTATAGCAGTGGCCCTCGCCGTTTTTATCGATCTTATTCTGCTTCATGGTCTTCTCGGAGATGTAGTCCGGCACCATCCTCTTGGCCGTGCAGCGGGCCGCCAGCTCCGTCAGATAATAATAGGGCGTGCCCTCGGCAATATTGTCCTCCTCCAGCACATAGATCAGCTTCGGGAAGGCAGGGGTGATCCAGTGCCCGGTCTCGTTCTTGACGCCCTGGATCCTCTGGCGCAGCGTCTCTTCGATAATCATCGCCAGATCGGCCTTCAGCCTCTCGTCGTCTCCCGCCTCGTTCAGATACATAAATACCGTCAGAAAGGGGGCCTGTCCGTTGGTGGTCATCAGGGTGATCACCTGGTACTGAATGGTCTGGATTCCCTTGCGGATCTCCTCCATCAGCCGGCTCTCCACAATCTTCTCCCTCTGCTCTTCGGTTACCTGGATTCCCAGTTCCTCGAATTCCTTCTTCACCGAGGCGCGGATCTTCTGGCGGCTCACATCCACAAATGGGGCCAGATGAGTCAGGGAGATGCTCTGGCCGCCGTACTGGGACGAAGCTACCTGGGCAATGATCTGGGTCGCGATATTGCATGCGGTGGAAAAGCTGTGGGGCTTCTCAATCATCGTATCGGAGATGACCGTCCCATTCTGCAGCATGTCCTCCAGATTCACCAGGTCGCAGTTGTGCATATGCTGGGCATAGTAGTCGGCGTCGTGGAAATGGATGATGCCCTCCTCATGAGCCTCCACAATCTCCTGGGGCAGCAGCAGGCGGTTGGTGATATCCTTGCTGACCGCGCCGGCCATATAATCCCGCTGGACGCTGTTGACGATGGGGTTTTTATTGGAATTCTCCTGCATCACCTCTTCGTTGTTGCGCTCAATCAGGCTCAGGATCTGCTGGTCGGTGCTGTTGGCCTTGCGCACCAAGGCCCTTTTATAACGGTAAGTGATGTAATGGTTGGCCACCTTATAAGCCTGGTGACGCATCACCTCCTCCTCCACCATATCCTGGATCTCCTCCACGCTGGCCGCCCGGTTTAAATGACTGCATTTTTCCGTCACCGACCGGACAATCTCATGGATTTGGCTGTCGCTCAGACGCTCCGCCTCCTTTACGGTGAGATTGGCCTTCTCCACCGCGTTCTGGATTTTCGTGCCGTCAAATACGACTTCCTTTCCGCTGCGCTTGATAATATTCATTCTCCGTACTCCCTCTGTGCTTTTTGCTTCTATATTCTATCATTATATTTATTAGTGTTTTGATATGATTGTTATTTCTATATCTTGTATTCATCTTTACATATAAACACTATATTTAGTATTATACAGAATATCAAGGAGAATGCAAGTACAAAATGGCCTGCTAATTATATTCAGATGAAGCCGCTAAACCGGCTATACTTTCTGTCAATTCGCAAAAAACAACTTATGCCACGCAAAGAGACAGGGATCGTCTCTGACGTGGCATAAAAGTTATAAATAATGCGATTCGCCGGGGGAACCGGGGGAAGCGGATGAGGTAGTAGTTCCGCTTCCCGTTATTGTTAGGCCAAGGGCCTGTTTCCATTGTGTAGTTTTTCGTGTTCCGAAAAACGGAACTTTGGAAACAAAAAACCACCTGCTATGCAGGTGAGTCAGCGTTGCTTTAGCTTACAGTAAAAAACC
>CALWGV010000001.1 GCA_944380185.1 uncultured Lachnospiraceae bacterium | reverse complement strand
CCCGCAGGAACAGATCGAGCTTGCCGCCCTGGCGGAGGCAATCGGCACTTATCTTCGCTCCTGCCCGAAGCAGACCCGCGATATCTTTATCTGCCGCTACTATTTCCTGGATCCGGTGCGGGAGATCGCAGACTTCTTCGGCGTCTCCCAGTCCATGGTCAAAAGCGCCCTGCACCGGACGCGAATCGGCCTGCGGGCACACCTTGAAAAGGAGGGATTTGCCTTATGAAACCGGAAACTTTAAGCGATGCCATTGGTATGCTGGACGAGGAACTGACTTCTGCCGCCGATGAAATGCGGAGCAAGAAAGCAAACGACAAAAAAAAGCACAGGGGAAAACGTCCTCTGTGGGTCGCAGGGACGGCCGCGGCCGCCTGTATCTGTCTGTTTGTCACCTGGCTCCTGCTGCCGGGTTCGCCGTCTCAGGCCTCCGTTATCGCCGAGGCAGCTTATCCAGAAATGGCCCCCTATCCCGATGAGTCGGACTACATCTCCCTCACCGGCGATTTTGACGACGAGGGCTTTTCCCAGGTGTACGACGCCTGGAGAGAGAGCCGCCAGGCCCAGCTCGACCAGCCGGAGGGCTACCAGGACGGGCTGGAATCCTTCTTTCCCGCCGCCTCTGCGGCCCTTCTGTCCGGGGCAGAGGGGGAAAACCGGGTCTATTCTCCGCTGAACCTCTATATGGCCCTCTCGATGCTGGCCGAACTCACCGACGGACAGAGCCGGGAGCAGATCCTGGACGTCCTGGGCACAGCGGATATTGAAGCTCTGCGGGAGAAAGCCTCGGCCCTGTGGAATGCCAGTTACTGCGACGACGGGGCCGTCACCAGCATCCTGGCCAACTCCCTGTGGCTGAATGAGGACGTGATCTTTCGCCAGGAGACGATGGATCGTCTGGCCTCCGTCTACTACGCCTCCGCCTACCGGGGCGAGATGGGCTCTGCCGCCTTCGACCGGCAGCTGAAGGACTGGCTGAACGAGCAGACCGGAGGCCTCCTGGCAGAACAGGCCCAGGATATCACGATGCCGGAGGAAACTATCCTGGCTCTGGCCAGCACCATCTATTTCCGGGCCAAATGGGACGGGGAATTTTCGGAAAGCAACACAAAAGAGGGCGTTTTCCATTCGCCCTCCGGGGATATTTCCTGTGATTTCATGCACCAGAGCGGCACAAGAAACTATTACTGGAGCGACCAGTTCGCCGCCGTGGCCCTTCGCCTGGAAGAGAGCGGCTCCATGTGGCTCTTCCTCCCGGACGAAGGCGTGGAGGCGGAGGCTCTGCTGACCGATGAAAATGTGCCCCGCCTGCTCTTTGAGCGGGAAAGCTGGACCGACAGCCGCTATCTGATCGTCAACCTGGCGATGCCCAAATTCGACGTCTCCTCCGACCTGCGCCTGCCAGAAAGCCTGCAGGCCATGGGGATCACCGATGTTTTTGACCCTTATGCCGCCGACTTCTCCCCGATGACCTACGAGGCGGATGAGATCTATCTGTCCCAGGCCGATCACGCCGCTCGGGTGGCGGTGGATGAAGAGGGCGTTACCGCCGCAGCCTACACGGTGATAGCGACAGCCGGGGCGGGAGCCCCGCCGGATGAAGAGGTGGACTTTGTCCTGGACCGCCCCTTCCTCTTTGTCATCACCGGCTACGACGGCTCCCCCCTCTTTGCCGGCATCGTCAATCAGCCGGTGAGCTAACCGATCCGCCCATCGGCCGGATCCGCCGACGGATGGACCGACAAACCGCTCCGGCGAATCAGCCGACGGGCTGGTGGATCGCCCGGCCCAGAACGTCGGCGCAGGCCTCTGCGAAGGCCTCCGAATAGCTGGGATGGGGATGGATAACATGTTCCGTGATCGCATCCACCGTGGCCCCGACAGCCATCAGGGCGGCTGCCTCGGCGATCATCTCCGAGGCGTCTCCCCCGACCATATGAACGCCCAGAAGCTCTCCGTCCTTCCCGGCAATGACCTTCACAAAGCCCTGCCTCTCCCCGGCGGCCACGCTTCTGCCGTTGGCCGCCAGGGCCACGCGGCCCACCCGGAGCCCCTCCGGGTACGCGGCCCTGGCCTGCTCCTCGGTAAGCCCTACGCCGGCAGCCTCGGGATGGGTGTAAATGCAGCTGGGGACAAAGCGCAGGTCACAGGCCTTATCCTCCCCGGTCACGGCATTTTCCGCCGCCGTCTCTCCCATCCGGGAGGCAGCATGGGCCAGCATGATTTTCCCAGTGATATCGCCGCAGGCATAGATTTCCGGCACGCTGGTGCGCATGGCATCGTCCGCGATCACCTTTCCCTTTTCCGTTTGAATCTCCCCTGCCATATCGCCCAGGCAGGACAGGTCGGCCGCCCGGCCGGCGGCAAGAAGCACCCGGTCACAGGGAACTTCGCCCTGGTCGGTGACTACCGCCGTCTCCCCGTCCCGGCTCTCGATCCCTTCTACCCGGCGGCCGCACAATACCTTGACGCCGCTTTTTTTCAGGCTCTTTTCCAGCTCAGCCGAGATGTCCGCATCCATATTGGCTAAAATCCGATCGCACAGCTCCACCACCGTCACCTTGCAGCCAAAGGAAGCGAAGGCCGAGGCCAGCTCGCAGCCTACCACGCCGCCGCCGATGACGGCGAGACGGCCGGGGAGCTCCTTTAAATCCAGGATCTCATCGCTGGTCATCACCGCGGGACCGTCGGCTCCGGGAATCGGCAGCTCCATCACGCGGGAGCCCCCGCAGAGAATCACCTTGGCCGCCGTATAGGTACGGTCCCCGCACTCCACCGCCTTTTCCCCCGTGGCCAGAGCCGAGCCCAGGCGGGCGTCTCCCTTTACCACCTCCACCTGATTTCCCTTTAAGAGGCCGGACACCCCGGCAGTCAGGGTCTTTACCACCCGATCCTTATAGGAAACTACCTTGGGCATGTCCACCTGAACATGGGAATCGGCAATAATTCCCCTGGCCGCCGCCCCCTTGATATGACGGATATACTCGGCTGTTTTCAGATAGGTCTTCGTGGGAATGCAGCCCCGGTTCAGACAGGTGCCTCCCACCGTGTCCCGCTCAAAGAGAACCACCCTCGCCCCCAGCTGGGCCGCCCGAATCGCCGCCACGTAGCCGGCCGGGCCGCCGCCGATGACGGCTACATCGTACTCTCCCTGCCTCTGCAGCCTCTCTTCCTCGGCTGTTTTTGTCCAATCCTTCTCCATCTTGTCTTCCTCCCCATACTTAATCGTTTGACAAAATAGCCGGCATTTCTTTTCCCGTGTTTACCCTGGCCGGCCAAATCTTAAGTTACAGGATCTCCCGCACCGCCGCTTCGATCCTCTCCTCCGTCGGGAAAGCCTCCTTTTCCAGATTCGCGTTAAACGGCACAGGACAGAACCGGCCTCCCACCCGCTTCACCGGAGCTTTCAACTGGCAGAAGGCATCGCTGTCCATGATCACGCTGACGATCTCACCGCCGAAACCGGCAAACTCCACCGCCTCGTGAACTACCACGGCCCGGCCCGTCTTTTTCACGGACTCTATGATAGCCGGCTTATCCAGGGGACTGAGAGAGCGCAGGTCCAGCACTTCCACTCTGATCTCCTCCTTTACCAGCTTTTCCGCGACAGACAGGCAATAGGGCACCATCCTGCCGTAAGTAATCAGGGTCACATCTGTCCCTTCTCTTTTCACATCAGCCTTTCCCAGGGGAATCAAATACTCCTCATCGGGCACAGGCCCTTTTACATTATACAGCTTTTTCTGCTCCAGGAAAACCACCGGGTTGTCGTCACGGATCGCCGCCTTGAGCAAGCCCTTGGCATCATATGGGGTGGAGGGCACCACCACCTTGAGGCCAGGAACATGACAGTACATCTGCTCCAGGGACTGAGAGTGCTGGGCCGCCGCCCCGGTGCCTCCTCCGGCAGCCCCGCGGATTACCATGGGCACACTGATCTTTCCGGCAAACATAAAATGCATCTTGGCCGCCTGGTTGATGATCTGATCATAGCAGACCGCCATAAAATCCGAAAACATCAGATCGATAATGGGGCGCATCCCGGTGATAGCAGCACCTACGCCGGCGCCCACAAAAGCAGTCTCCGAGATCGGCGTCTCACGAACACGCTCCGGCCCGAACTCCTGGAGCATCCCCAGAGAAACGCCAAAGCCGCCGCCGTAAGCACCGATATCCTCCCCCATCAGGAACACATTTTCATCGCGGCGCATCTCCTCACACATGGCCTCGCGCACCGCTTCACGATAAGTAATCTCTCTCACCGCACCCATCACGACTCCTCCCCGGCAGCCGGACCGCCGTATACTCCGGCATATTCTCCTGCATACACATCTTTTTCCAGATACTCGGCGGAAGGCTCCGGACAAGCCAAGGCATAGTCTACCGCATCTGACACTGCCTGCACCGCCTCGACCTGCATCCTGTCGATCTCCTCATCCGAAAAAATATTGTTTTCTGTCAGGAAACAGCGGAAACGAGTGATGGGATTTCTCTCCTGCCAATACTTGATCTCCTCCTGGGAACGATAAAGATTTTTATCGCTTTTGGAATGTCCGGAGGTGCGGTAGGTGTACTCCACTACCATCACCGGCCCTTTCTCCTGGATCACATAGTCCCTGGCTCTCTTCACCGTCTCATAGACCGCCAGCACATCATTGCCGTCGCACTCCCAGGCCGGAAAGCCGAAGGCTTTGGCCCTCTGCTTAAGATCCGTATTGCGCACCGCCCGCTCGAGGGGAGTGGAGAGCCCGTAAGTGTTGTTGGTCAAAATAAACAGCACCGGCAGATCCCAGACAGCCGCCAGATTCATGGACTCCAGAATCGCCCCTTCGTTGGAAGCGCCGTCTCCCAGGTATGCCGCGCAGACCCGGTCCGGTATCTTTTTCATCTTGATCGTCAGCGCTGCTCCGCAGGCAATAGGGCCATTGGCCCCCACAATACCGTTGGCCCCCAGCATACCATTGTCAAAATCGCAGATGTGCATGGAGCCGCCCTTTCCATGGTTAGTTCCTCCCGCCCGGCCCAGAATCTCCGCCATCATAGCGCGCAGATCCACGCCTTTGCCCAGGGCATGTCCATGTCCCCGATGGGTCGCCAGCAAGTAGTCTTCTTTCTTAAGCGCTGCTCCGGTACCTACACCTGTGGCTTCCTCGCCGATACACAGGTGCATCGTACCGTGAATCAGTCCCTGGCCAAAAAGCTCGAATATTTTTTCCTCAAACTGGTTGACCGTCATCATCCGTACCATCAGCTCTCTCAGAAATTTTCTGTCCGAAAGCAGGCTTTTGTCGCTGATTCCTGACATTTCTGCAGTCTCCTTTTCCATACATTTTTTACATTGACTTAAAGTTATCATTTGTAAATACACTTTAAATTTGTAAACTTCTTCTGGTACTAGGATAACTCTTTTCTTCTCTCCTGTCAACAGTCACCTTGCCAAATCTTTATTCCCGTATTATAATGGTTTGCAAATGTAAGCCTGTTTAACATATATTAGAATAAAGGTCTTATGTTATCGGAGCAGGCCGCAGGCCGGTTTCCCATCAAACATCAAAGGAGAAAACTTATGCCGATTCAGCAGGATCAGCGCTATTATTTAAAGCTGAAAGCTCTGTACTATCTTTATGAAAAAAATTATACCCAAACGGACATCGCCAAGCTTCTGGGTATCTCCCGGGTCACTCTGGGAAAATTACTGGACGAGGCCAGACGGGAGGGCATGGTCAAAATCGAAATTGTCGATGTCCGCGGCTCTATGCGGCTGCTCAAATTGGAAGAACAGATCCGCCGCCGCTTCGGCTTAAAAGACATCAAGCTGGTAGACTGCCAGAATCTGGACCGGGAGGGGATTCTGCGGCGCATCGCTTCAGAGGGAGCCGCTTATTTTCAGGCCCAGCTGCGGGACGGAATGAAAATCGGTTTTACCTGGGGACGGACTTTGTTTCAGATGGTAAAAGATCTTCCGGAAAATCATTCTATCGGCAATCTGGACGTGTATACCCTCTTGGGCGGCTCGGCAAGCAACGCCGCCTTTCAACCCAATATTATAGCACAGACTGTCGTACAAAAATATAGTGGTTCCACTCATATTATCACAGCTCCCTTCATGTGTCAAAGTGCAAATCTGTGTCAGGCCATAAAAAAGGAGCCGCAAATTGCCGAAATTCTCAGCGCTGTCGCCGGACTGGACCTGACGATGGTCGGCATAGGTGAAGAACCGGTGCGCGGCACCCAGGTTTTGAGCGATTATCCTTTCGACGGCGCCGTCATCGAGGAGCTGGTCGACGCGGGAGCCGTGGGGGACATCTGCGGCAACTTTTTTGATATCCACGGCATTCCCTGCCAGACTTCTCTAAATAACCGCATTGTCTCCATCGATATTCGCGATCTGCCTCGCCATAAAAAAGTCATCGGTGTGGGCGGCGGCCCCGGCAAGGTCCGCTCTCTGCTGGGGGCGCTGAATGGCCGTTACCTGGATGTACTGATCACCGATTATCAGACAGCAGAGAAGATGATGGTCTTGGCCGATGGAGAGGAAGGGAAAAAATAAGACGGCCCCATTATTGTTTGCAAAAAACGGTTTCTCACTTTTGCCCAAGCGAAGTGAGAAACCGTTTTTTTGTTCTTTCAAAACTTATGAGGCGGGAAGAAGAGATTTTTGCCCTTCTTTTACCCCCGCAGCCATTTCACTGCCTCCGTCGGGCAGCAGATGCTTACCTTTACTCGTAGGAATATCCCAGCGCCTCGGCGATCTCTCTGCCGCACAGATAGCCGGATACCAGGCCCCAGCCGTTGTTGGCGCCGCCGTAGGTCACGTAAGGCTTCTTCTCGGTGAAGAGCACGCCCATGGCGTCGGTGCCCACGCAGTACAGGCCGTTAATCACGGTCTCGCCGCCCTCCTGCAGTACCTGGAAATGCTCGTTGATATCCAGGCCGCCGCAGCTGCCGTAGCAGTAAGAGGCCATGATGATGGCGTAGTAAGGGCCTTCTTCAACGGGATCCAGAAGCTCAGCGGCCTTACCGAATTCCTCGTCCACACCGCTTTCGCAGTAGGAATTATAGGTTGCAACGGTGGCGGACAGGGTCGCGGGATCCATGCCCAGCTGCTCGGCCAGCTCCTCAATGGTATCGCCCTTTACCGCAATGCCGGCCTCAACAGCCGCATCCAGCACCTCATAGGCGTTCTCAATCGGCGTTCCAATCGGGATCGGCGTACCGGAGCTCAAAAACTCAGCGGACGGGCCGGAGCGATCGGTGTCGAAGCCTTCGCTGACCAGCTTGTCAATCTGGCTGCTGCTCCAGATGCTGTAATAATTCGGCCCTGCAATCCAGGGATCCAGGAAGGAAACACCGGTCTCAGCGGTGAAGCGCTCGCCGTTTCCATCCACAGCCAAGCTGTCCGCACTCCAGCCCATGTTGGCCGGCAGGTCGCCCTCCGTCCAGAAAGCCGGACGTCCGGTGACTTTACCCACCTCTCCGTCAATATAATGGGCCTCAAACTGGGTGGTCATCCAGCTCTCAGTACCGGAATTATGTACTTCCGGAGGCATGCTGATGTTGTAAACGCCGGCTCCGATATCCATTGCCGCCTGCAGCATCTTGCCGTCGTTCTGCGTGGAACCCAGATGTTTCCAGACGCCGTTCAGCGGATAATAATCGTTGCGCAGAAGCTCCAGCTCCATCTCAGGGCTGCCGGCATAGCCGCCGGTAGCGATCACCACAGCGTCGGCCGTGATTACATATTCGGTGCCGTCCACCATGCTTCTGGCCTTAACGCCGGTCACGGTGTTGGTCTCCTCATCGTAGATCAGCTCATAGCCCTCGGTCTCCAGCATGTAGGTGCCGCCCAGCTCTTCATAATCGTCGTACATTCCGTCGAAGTAAGCGCCGATCTCAGCCTTATTGTACATAATGTCATTGGGCAGCCACTGATACTTGGTCAGATATACGTCGGTCTCGGTGAAACCGGTCATCGGCTCGGCAAAGCCTACGCCGTGGTCATAGACCAGCCAGTCCAGGACCTCGCCGGACTCGTAGATCATGCGGTGCACGATCTCCTCCTTGGCATCGCCCTCGGCATACTCGATCCAGTCGTTGTACATCACATCCGCGTCGGTATAATCCTCACCGTTGTTATGCTCCTCCTGGAAACGGGGCGGATTGACAAACAGGGCCTCCGAAGTGATGGAGGAGGTGCCGCCGTACCGGCCCGCCTTGTCGATGGCAAGAACCTGCGCACCGGACTCCGCCGCAGACAGGGCCGCCGTGGTGCCGGAGCCGCCCATGCCCACCACCAGGACTTCGGTCTCCAGTTCAACGGTTTCCGAACTCTCCGGAATCGAAACATAGAAATTGCTGATAGCGGACTCGTCGCTGCCTCCGGCAACCAGGGCCTGCTTTACGGCATCCTCCGTGGCCGCCTTGATGGCGTTGGAAGAAGCGGTGGCTCCGCAGACTGCATCAATGCTTACGGACTGATACTGAAGCATACGAGGAATCAGGTTGTCGATAGCCGCCTGCAGGATCGTAGGCGTATCGGAAGTATTCTCAGTGTCCACCTCGATGGATTCGATCTCCGTCTCAGAAACAGTAACCGTTACATTGAGGCCGTCTCTGGCACGGTAGCTCTCGGCATAAGCCGTATAGGTGCCGGGGGCCATCTTTACCTCCGCCGTGCCGCTCTGGCCGGAAGCCTGAGCGATGCAGTCGGCAGCCGCCGTGCGGATCGCATTGCTGGATACGGTAGCTCCGCTGTGTCCGTCGACCTCAGCGGACTGGGCCTCCAGAATCTGGGCAGGCATCTCTTCCACCGCCAGTGCGCCGTAGCCCTCCGACTCATCGTCACCGGTAATCTTCACATCCGTGATGGATGTCTCATCAAAGGTCATCTCCACCGTGATATCCCCGCCAAAGCCGGGAACGGTGGCTGTGTAAGTGCCGGGCGTATAAGTCCCGGTTCCCTCGCCGGCGGTCTCCGCCGCCTCTGCTGTGGTTCCTGCCTCCGTAGGGGCCTGGGTCTGGTCTGTGTTCGAACCGCAGCCGGCCGCGCAGAGAACCATTACCAGCACGAGGAGCAAGCTTGCAAGTCTTTTCATTGTGTCCTCCTTCTCATGAAAAATTGCTTTTTACGGGGTGCGCCGGGTCTGTGCAGCCCCCGGTTTCCCGCATTAAATGTTACGTTATTATTCTAACACTGCTTTTTCTCTTTGCAAAATAATTATTTCTGATATCACACTCAGATTATCTGAGGCCATCCTGCCGTTTCTTTCCCTCATCCTTTTTCTCTGTGATTTCCCGGGGGAAATGTTCTCCTAAAAGGGAGAGGAAAGCCGACAGCGCCAAATTGTCATTGTCCTCCCGCCAGGAAGCGCAGACCTGCTCGGTACTGGGATGATCGCTGATTTCCAAAAAATCCAATCGGGGATAGATATCCCTTCGGCACAGGCGGCTGATCCAGACAGCCGCCGCATATCCGCTCTCCACCAGCAGCTCAGCGCTGGTATGGTCTTCCACATAGCCGTAGTTTTTCAGCCTGCCTCCCGCCTGGGCCAAGGTAATAAAGCGTTCCTCGTTGCTCTTCTCCCGAAACCCCACCACCGGATAATCCTTCAGCTCTTTCATGGTCACGCGCTCTCTCCCGGCCAGAGGGTGATCCTTTGCCACCGCCAGCATCAGCCGATCCGTCTCCAGAATCCAGTTGCGCAGTCCGGGCACCATGGCGTAATGCGGACTATAGAGAGAAATCCCCAGATCAATCTCCCCCGCATCCAATCCCTCCAGGACACGCGCCTGGGAAAGCTGACTGGGAATCACCTGCACCTGGGGCTCTCTCCCCCGGTACTCCCGCAAAAGAAGCGCCAAATCCCGCTTGAACATCTCGCCGTGAAAACCGATGCGGAGAAGTCCTGTCCTCCCCTGCGCATAGCCGCGGGCCGCTTCCACCGCCCGTTCTGCTCTGCTGACAATAGTTCTGGCCTCCCGCAGAAAGCCTTCGCCCGCCTCAGTGAGCTTTAATCCCCTGCGGTTTCGGTCAAAAAGCCGAATGCCGATCTCATTTTCCAGATTGGCGATCTGCTGCGTCATCGCCGTCTGAACAATACCGCATTCCTTGGCCGCTCTGGTAAAGTTTAAATACTCTGCTGCCCGGATAAAATACTTCAGCTGACGTATCTCCATAGCTATGGTCCTCCACTTTCATCCCATCTCTTTTCTCTGTCGTCTCCACGGTTTATGCAAATAAAAAAAGTTTGAAATTCTCCTCTCGCAGACACCGGCATTCATCCGGTCCCCATAGGAAAATCCCAAACTATTTCAGAAGTGCAGTTGGAGGGACTTGAACCCTCACGAGCGTAATGCTCACATGAACCTGAATCATGCGCGTATGCCAATTCCGCCACAACTGCGTCACACTTATAAGATCATACACGAATTTGTCGCATATGTCAATAGATTTTTTCGAAATTCTCAAAAAAATTTCAAACTGCGGGAGATGGGACTTGAACCCACACGAGCATACACCCACAAGATCCTTAGTCTTGCCTGTCTGCCAATTCCAGCACTCCCGCGCAACGGTAGTATTATATCATTGCCTTTTAAAAAGATCAATACCTTTTTTTCAAAAACCGAGCAAAAATATTCCTCGGAATTTCACAGAGAAAAAACCTTCAAAATGAAGAAAAATCCCTTGACATAATAAACATTTGATTGTATCATCTAAGTAAATGTTTAATTTTTTTGTGTATGCTAACTGACAGGTGGAGAAAAAGATGACAGAAAGAGAACGACAGATTCTTGGCTGGATCCGTGAAAATCCCATGATTTCTCAGCAGGAGCTGGCCGAAAAAGCCGGCATCGCCCGGTCATCGGCAGCAGTACATATCTCCAATATGATGAAAAAAGGAATCATACTGGGCAAAGGCTATATTATCCGCGAGGAGGACGATATCGTCGTTGTGGGCGGCGTCAACATGGATATCTGCGGCACGCCCAAGCAGGCCCTGATTCCCGCCGACTCAAACCCAGGTCATGTGACCATGTCGCTGGGAGGCGTCGGGCGCAATATTGCTCATAACCTACGGCTTTTATCTCAGTCGGTCCGATTGATCACAGCCTTTGGCGACGATATGAATGCTTCCAAGATTCAGACGAGCTGCCTGGACTTAGGCATTGACGTCAGCGATTCCCTGGTTGTGCCGGGTGCAGCCACATCCAGCTACTTATTTATTACGGATGAAAACGGTGAGATGCAGCTGGCTGTCTCCGATATGGAGATCTACAGCCATTTGACCCCCGAGTTCCTGTCCGGCAAGCTTGACCTGATCAATCGGGCGGCTCTCTGTGTTGTGGATACCAACATTCCCCAGGAAACCATCGAATTTCTGGCGGAGAAGGCTACCGTTCCTCTGTTCGTGGATCCGGTGTCCACCACCAAAATGCACAAACTGCAAAATGTTCTGGGCAGGATCCACACCTTCAAGCCCAACCGGCTGGAGGCTGAGCTTCTGACGGGTATTCATATTACCGATGAGAGCTCCTTAAAGCTGGCGTCCGGCATGCTTCTCAACACAGGTATGAAGCGGGTCTTTATCTCCCTGGGAGAAAACGGCGTCTTCGCTGCCGATCACAGCGCCAGTGTTCTTCTTCCCGCCATTCCCACCCAAGTGCGCAACACCACCGGAGGAGGCGACTGCTTTATGGCTGGCCTGGCCTACGCCTACAAAAGGGGACTCTCGCTGGTCGATTCTGCGCAAATCGCGCTGGCCGCCGGTTCCATCTGTTCCGAAGGCGAGCGCACTATCAATGAAGAGCTTTCCGAACGCTCACTTTACGAAAGAGCCGGAATACATTATCCCGATGATGCCGAGGAAGACTGGACCACAGAATAGGCCGCCGAAACAGACGGAAGATTTCTCATAAAAGACTATTATCACTTTTTTGTGAAACTATATCAATCTATCAATCCATTATTTCAAGGAGGACAAAAAATGGAACAGCTCAACAAGTATCTGGACGTAGCACCTGAGGTAGCAGAGGCTCTGGCCGCCGGCAAGCCGGTAGTCGCTCTGGAGTCCACCATCATCTCCCACGGCATGCCCTATCCCCAGAACGTGGAAACCGCATTGGCTGTGGAGAATATCGTCCGCGAAAACGGAGCCGTGCCGGCTACCATCGCCATCCTGGGCGGCCGCCTGAAAGTCGGCATTACCAAGGACGAGATTGACTATCTGGGCAAAAAAGGTCTCGCCGTGATCAAGGCCAGCCGCCGCGACGTACCTGTACTGGTTGCCAAAAAAGAAGATGGCGCCGCCACGGTAGCCACCACTATGCTGATCGCCGCCATGGCCGGCGTCAAGATCTTCGCCACCGGCGGAATCGGCGGCGTCCACAGAGGAGCCGAAGTGACCATGGATATCTCCGCCGATCTGGAAGAACTGGCGATGACTCCTGTAATGGTTGTCTGCGCCGGCGCCAAGGCCATCCTGGATTTGGGGCTCACCTTAGAGTACCTGGAGACCAAGGGCGTGCCGGTTATCGGCTATCAGACCAAGGAACTGCCCGCTTTCTATACCAGAAAGAGCGGCTTCTCCGTGGATTATGAGCTGGACACCCCCGCTGAGATCGCAGCTGCCTGGAAAGCTAAGCTGGATCTGCATATGAAGGGCGGCATGCTGGTGACCAATCCCATCCCGGAAGAATACTCCATGGATCACGACTATATCAACAAATGCATAGACGAAGCGATCGAAGAAATGAATGCCAAGGGCATCAAGGGAAAAGAGACCACTCCTTTCCTGCTCGCCAAGGTCAAGGAGATCACCGGCGGCAGCAGCCTGGACGCCAATATTCAGCTGGTATTCAACAACGCCAAGCTGGCCTCTCAGATCGCCTGCGAGCTGTGCAAATAAAGACAGTATGACAGATTCGACCAAGAAAGATCCGAGAAATCCAAGGAGCATCACTGTAATCGCCTCACACAGCTATGAAGTCATCGTCGGAGAAAATCTTTTGCGAGATGCCGGCAGCTATGTCTGCCGGGTTGTCTCGCCCGCCACGGCAGTCATTGTCTCCGATGACAATGTGGCGCCGCTCTACGCCCGGATCGTAGCGGATTCTCTCGAAAAAGAAGGAGTCGCTACTCTCCTGTGGACCTTTCCCCACGGCGAAGATTCCAAAAATGCCTCCACTCTCTTTGAATTGCTGGAGTTTATGGCTGAACAAGGCGTCACCCGCTCCGATCTGATTATAGCCTTAGGCGGAGGAGTCACCGGAGACATGGCCGGTTTTGCCGCTTCCATCTATTTAAGAGGCATACCCTATATTCAAATTCCCACCTCTCTTCTCGCCGCAGTAGATTCCTCTGTGGGCGGCAAGACAGCCGTGGATTTGAACGCCGGCAAAAATCTGGCCGGCACCTTTTACCAGCCTCGCCTGGTCCTGTGCGATATCCGTACCCTGGACACCCTGCCGGACAGCGAATTTTCCTGCGGTATGGCTGAAGTCATCAAGTACGGTGTACTCTGTGATCCCGAGCTGTTTGCGCTGGTTAAGAAAGGGGAAGCTCGCCGGCATCTGGATTTCATTATCCAGAGATGCGTCTCCATCAAGAGAGATCTGGTTAAAAAGGATGAGTATGACACCGGCAGCAGGCAGCTGCTGAATCTGGGGCATACCATAGGGCACGCTGTGGAAAGGCTGAGTCATTACGCCGTCAGCCACGGAAACGCTGTGGGAGTCGGTATGGTGGCCATCGCAAAATGCGCCTACGCGGCCGGCTTTTCCCCCTCAGACTGCTCTGACGATATTGCAGCGGCTCTTGGCGCCTATGACCTGCCTGTCTCCTGCCCCTATTCGGCGCAGGAACTGTGCGAAGTCATCCGGCGGGACAAAAAGCGCTCCGGCCACACTATCAATCTGGTCATTCCCCGGCAGATCGGCGACACTTATCTGCAGAAAATGGATATCGATCAGCTGGAAGCTTTCTTCAGCAAATCAGGTACAGCCATTGACACGGATGCAGCCAAATAACAGAACAAGAGAAAAAGGATGTCCGAGAGGAAAAATCACTTTCCCATCGGCCATCCTTTTTTATAAATTTACATGCATATTTTATGACCTGTTTTATCTTCTCAAAGACGCACAATCACTATCCGAAGCTTTCAACTCGATTAATTGACTGCTCTCAGCACCAGACGGCAATTATCATAGTCCGGCAGCGTGATCACCGCCTGCGCACCTTCCGCGCCGCGAGCCAGGCGCCCGTTGGTCTGATCGGCAAGCCGACGGAATGCCTTCTTTACATCCTCCGCCTCTATCTCCACCGAGGTGATGTACTGCGTGATATCGTACCGTTCATCCCGGGGCAGTTTTTTTTTGGTCGTAAATTCTTCGATTTCAAATCTGTATTTCACCACAAACCCCTCCTGCATTGCACATGTTCTTTATTGTAAGGCCTGCACGGTAAAAAAGCAAGCGATTTTATTCAAAGAAAAAAGCCCATATCGGCAGCACTCGCTCCGTATCCTCATAGCTCTCCTTCTTCACCTTTATCTTATGCAAAAGCTCCTCCTCCGTGTAGATTCGGTAGCGCGAAATCCGCAGAGCAATGGCAGTCTGCTCCAGCAGCGCGATATACAGCCCGCTGTAGGTCCAATCTTTGGTATGGCACAGCCGTCTGCCTGCCCCCGGCAGGATTACCTCGTTGACCCGGCGCAGACGGGATACCGTCTCCTCATCCTGGCGCAGAGACGCCGGCATTTCCGCTGCCTTCTCGGGATTATTCTCCGCCCATCTGTCATAGCGGATCGCCATATTGATCAGCCGCTCATAGGCCGCCTCTTCCGAGAGCTTCATGTCCAGGTAGTACTCACTGCCGGCCAGACCGTAGATCACCCTCTTCGCATCATAATATCCCAGCTTCATGTTGCGGCGGCTGCGGGCACTGTCAAACTCCAGCACTCCTCCCAGATTCTTGCGGGGTGCAATATCTGTCACCTGCACATCCTCCGGAATCTTGATTCTCTTCTCCACGCCGAAGCCATATATCCGCAGTACAATGATATCATGATATCCCCTTTTTATCAGAGAGTCCAAAGGAACCCTGTCCTGAACACCTCCATCTATATATCTTTTGCCGTGCAAAGGTTCCCTTTTAAACGTAGGCAGATAGGCGCTGGCCAAGAGCATGTCTCCGATCAGCCCATCCGGCACATCCTTCACATTGATATCCAGCAGCTGATGGTCCGACAAGGAATACGTTACAATATACAAATCAATGGGCGAATTCCGAATAACCTCCTCGTCGCACACCCGGGCAATCAGATTTTTCAGCGGGGTCACATCCATCCCCTTCTCCCGAATCAGCTTCAGTCCGTCCTGCACCACCTCATTGAGGTTGATATTTTTCAAATCCCCCCGGACAATGGAATCCATCTTGGCATCGTCCACATCCATCACTTGTGAATAGGAAATATTTTCCCAAATCTCCCGCGCCTTGTCCGGATCATCCATGCAGATCAGTGCGCCGTTGAGCGCACCTACTGAGACACCGGAAATTCCTCTGATCTTTACGCCTTCTTCCCGCAGAGCCTGCCAGGCTCCGATCTGATAGGCTCCCTTTGCTCCTCCGCCCTCCAGGACCAATCCATATTCTTTTGACAAGTCCATCTGTCGTTCCATAAATCCCGCTCTTCCTTTTTTATTTGTACCAGGCACCGCCCTGTATTCTTACCTGTCCGGTTTTCCTTGTTTCTTTTGTCTGCTATTGTAGCGATATTCCATCCATTTTGCAATGTGTTTCGGATCGTTTCTGTAAACTTTAGATTTTTCTTATATTCTCTTAACAAAAAGCCGGACCAAAAAATTCTCTTCCCAGTGCCGCTGCCGCCCCGATGACGAAAAACGGTCCCAGCGGCAGTCTTTCGCCGCGTTCCTTTCTGCCGGTCAAAAAAAGCAAACCGCCCCAGATTCCCGCCGCACCGAAAGTCGCCGCGAGAAAAACAGGCCCGCCCCGCAGCCCCAAAAAGAAACCGCAGGCCGCCGACAGCTTTACATCTCCTCCGCCAAGAGACCCCGGCCAGATAACTGCCGCCGCACAGAGAGGAAGCCCGGCAGCCCACAGCCCTTCCACCCGCGCTCCCAGACCGGGAGATATTCCCATCACACAGGCTAAAAATCCCAGGGCCAAAACACTCCCGATATAATAATTTTCTATCCGGCCTTTTTGCCTGTCTTCACGGGCGGCTGCCGCGAGAACGCACAAAAAGCCCAGGGCAAAAAACGCCCTCAGCAAAATTTTACCCGGCATATTTTCTCCTGTCCGTTTTTTGTTTTTCCAAAATTTTATCGGTGAATAAAAAGTGAAACAAGTGCAGAACGCAACTGTTTATTCCTGTTTATTTTGAAATGAAAAAGAATGAAAAAGACGGACGACTGCCGCAGTCCATTTCTATGCTGTGAGCCTGCGGCAGTCTGAACATATGGCAATAAATCCTTTCTTTACCGATACGGATGGTCATCGATAGCGCTCCCAGCTGTCCCACAGCCGGTCGTACAGCGAACTCCCTTTGTTTTTTATTTCTGTATTGGCACGCCGGATCTTGTTGAGCAGATCAATGCCGTCGGAGATAACCTCAAAGACTTCGTCACGGCCTCTCTCCCATTCTGCCCAGCCGTCGCTTTTGCACCGCTCTAGCACCACATGATAGCGCTCATAAGCCCGACGCACCGATTCCTCCCAGGACAGATAAATCTCCTCCATAGCGTGCTGTCCCGCCTGCCTGGTTCCCTCCGGATCATCCATGCGGGCCGTCAGACAGGAGGCCATCGCCCGGACATCCTCTTCAATCAGATAGCCGTTTCTGCCGTCCGTGACGCCCTCCGCTGCGCAGCTGTTCCGAATCAGCACGCTGGCCAGACCGCAGGCCGCCGCCTCTCTGACCACGATTCCATTGGTATCAAAAGTAGAAGGAAACAAAAACAGATCTGCCCGACAAAAATAGGCCCGCAGTTTTTCTCTGTCACGCACGGCCCCCGTAAAGACACAATCCTGCCAAAGACCCAGCTGCTCCGCATACTCTTCTATTTCCCGCCGGTCCATGCCGTCGCCCACAAAAAGCATCACAAAGGAACGCCCCTGTTTTTTCAGGCGGCTCAAGGCATCCAGAATCAAGCGGATCCCCTTATACCACATCAGTCTGCCCACAAACAGAAAAACAAAGGCTCCCGCCGGGATGTGACAGGCACGGCTGACTTCCAGACATGCCTCTGCCCCTACTCTGCCCCGCGGAAAATCCACGCCGTTTTCCATTACCAGGTAATCCCCCTGGTAACCCAGACTTTTCAGATTTTCGCCGGCACCTCTGCTGACCACCCAAATTTCATCGCAGGCCTCAATATTTTTCACCAGCAGCTTAATGGCCGCAGTCTGCAGAATTGCCGGGCGAATATCCCTGGCTATATCGACATCAAACTTGGTATGATATGTCAGCACAATAGGCGCCTCCACCGTCTTGCGCAGAGTCCTGGCCAGAAAAGTGGACATAATCGGACAGTGGCTGTGAATAATATCCAGCTTCTCTTCCTCCAGCTGTTTCATAGCCGAGGCGCTGAAAGGATATCCTGTGCGGTAACCTACTAACTTTGTGGTGTCTACACTTCGATAGCGAATCACCGGAAAAGGATAATGATCCACCGCATCCGGGTAGTAGGGAGTGGCCACTACTGCATGCCCATACTCAGCTTCAATGATCCGGGCATAATTGAGCACTGCATTCGCCACTCCGTCGATCACCGGCGGAAAAGAGTCATTCAGCAGACCCACATTCAATTTTTCCTTCATACGCTCTTTCCCTGCTGCATCCCCCTGCATTTTTACTCCACAATATTTACCGTGCCTTCTCTGCGCGGCTTGACAGGCGTCTCCTTGGCCGGATAGCCTAAAGCTGCCACGCCCCATACCAGTTCGTTCTCCGGCATGCCAAGCTTCGTCAGCACCGCGCGAATCTCCGGCTCATCGCATATGCCCTTTAGCTGATTAATCCAGACAGAGCCTATACCCAAAGAATAGGCTGCCAGAAAAATATTCTCCATCGCGCAGCCCGTATCCAGCTGACCATGAGGATTATCGCGATCTGCTCCGACTAAAATGATCGTATCCGGGCTGTACATATTGTAACCGTCTCTCTCCAGCGCAGCACCCACGGCGGCTGACAGCTCTTCGATCTTTTCCCTGTTTCTCACCACAGTGAAATGCCAGCTCTGCCCATTCTTTGCGCTGGGAGCATAGACGGCCGCATCGATAATCTGTTGGAGCTCTTCCCTTTCAATATGCTGGCCGGTAAAGGCCCGTATGCTTCTGCGATTCAAAATAGCCTGCATTACTTCATTCATTTCCTGCGTCCTCCTATTCTTTTCCTGTTCTTCCATTCCTTAACTATCTCGCTGTAAATCTCAAAGATAGATTTATCTTACCACACTTTTCCGGCTCTGTCACCCTTCGCTTTTCAAGGATTACCATATATTCCCTATTTTATTGTCATTTCTTAAGATTCGTCACCAAAACTTAACATAATTGTAAACAATCTCTCCTTGTCTTGCCCCGCTTTCTTCTTTATAATTATAATGTAAATGAGTGAAGCGGAAGGATTTCCAGTGCATTTTTGCATTTTTTATAGATACATGACCATAAAAACTCTCTATTGCAGGATCTGCCCGCCGCACCACGCGGCGCCGCAGAGCTGTCTTGTCATATATTGTCATCCTGTTCAGGCCTTCCGCCGTCACTAAAGAAATTCAATAAAAGGGGCCCGACATGATGAAAATGTTTTCGATAAATTCCAAAGTAAATTCCAAAAAAGTAATCCTCACGGGGGCTGCCGCTGTCTGTGCAGCCTCCCTTCTTACTGCCTGCGCGCAGGTTCAGTCCGCCACGGAGGAACTGCCTGTGGAAACACCTCCCATCGCTGCCGTCGAGACAACTGCCGTCTCCCTGGAAACGGCAGCTACTTTTACCGAACCAGAAGAAACAGTAGATATGGAATCCATGATCGAAGCTTCCGAAATCACCGTGGTCAGTCATGACGGACAGATCGGGGACTACGACTTTTTTACTTGCAACGAAACACAGCTGTTTGGCGATTACTCCATCTGCCAGGCTGCCTACGGGGGGGAAGATTATCTGATGCTCTCCTACAATGGGCTGGCACTTCTCGCCAAAGAGGACGGGAGCGAGGCAAAGTTATTCTATGACAATCGCATGCTGGAACTCCCCTTCACCTGCCGCTTCAATGTGGAATATCTGTTTCTCAGTCTATATACCGGAGATTTTATGGGCAGCGGCGGAAATCAGCTGGTCATGGTCATGCCTGTGGAAACCGGCAGCGGTATAGATATCGAAGATCTTCAGATCATCGATCTGGACAGCATGACCGTGGTACCTATTTATACGCAGGATGCTGCATATGAGCAAAATATGCGTGCACTTTTCGACGCTCACTTTGCCGAGATTGGAATGGACCAGGACTACAGGCTGTTTGACTACGTTCAGTACACCGTGGAAGGAAGTCTGATCTTCGCCGAATACGGTGCCTGTGATGAAGATGGCCTGTATCTGAGCTTTCTGGAAGGAACGATAGACTACGACGGCTCCCAATTTTCCTTAAATTCTGCCGTCAGCTTCACAGATGAACCCTATTGATTTTCATCCTTCGCCCACTATTGCCGCTCTTATTTTACTGTCCTTTCCGTTTTTATGATCTGTCAGTTTTTTCTTGTCAAACAGATCGATGCGTGCTAGAATATATAAGGCTGTTTATTGCAGACAGCAATTATTGCACAACGAGGATAAAGGTATGTTAGATATGTTGAGTTCAGAGTCTTTGCACTCTCTGCTGGAAGTTATCGTTAACTATGGCGTCATTTTCTTTGAGCTGGCCGGTGTCATTGTTCTTTTTGTTTCCGGCATCAAGGGCATCATCAATTACTGCACGAAGAATCCGCAAACCCGTCTGGAATTGGCCAAAGGAATGGCCATGGGGCTTGAGTTTAAGCTCGGCAGCGAGATTTTGCATACAGTGACCGTCAGCGAGCTGCAGGACTGTGTCCGTGTTGCCTTCATTATCGCCCTGCGTGCAGCGCTTACCTTCCTGCTTCACTGGGAGATCAAGACAGAGGCCGAAGACAGCGAAAACGAAAAGGCTACGCGGCAGATTCACATCCACGAACCGCACGCCTGAATCTTTATCACATTCGCAAAGCTATTCAAAAGAGATAAGCATAATAAATATATCCAGCGCAAAAAAGGAGTCAGGTTTTATCCCGACTCCTCATTTTTTTCTTCGGTCAATCATTCCAACCATGGATCTGAATCAGAATCTGTCTGGTGTAAACATAAGCGCTGACCGGAAAATTTCTCTGATCCGCCGTATTGGAGCAAATCAGATAATCCACCACATTGCCCTCCTCATCCGTCATCACATCCGTGATGATGACGGCATGACGCCATTCTTCGTCATCGTAGGCCATATGGATCACATCGCCCACCTGTCCCTCATAAAAGGGAGCATCTGCTGTGGCCGCTATGCCTGTGCCTCCTTCATTATTCTGCACATAGGCCAGGAAGCCTTCCACCCCCGTCCAGGAAGCAGAGCGCCCCGATGCAGAAGCAGAATTATTCGGTGTTCTCCCATACCATTTCCAGACCGCACCGCCTGTTGTGTCCATGGGGATTCCGCTTGCTAACAGGCACTGAGACACAAAGTTTTGACAGTTGCCGCCGGAACGGCTGTAATCCAGCCAGTCGTCATTGCGGTCCAGTGCCCAGGTCAGCGCATATTCGACGGCGGCCTCTCTGTCGTACTCATGGTCAACCGTGATATTTTGTCCTGTTTCTCCCTGGGTAGCCTTCATCGCCAGATGTTCCCTCGCCTGGGCAATCAACTCGTCTTTTCTTTCGGTAAAGACCTCTCTGGCATCCTCAGCAGAAGGCGCCGCCTCCCAGAAATAAGGGAGCATTACCTGCCAGTACAGGCTGTCCCACTGCACATGTTCCAGAAGCTTTATCCCATCCTCCGTCTCTTCCATCACGAAATGGTGACGGACATTGCCGCACTCCGAATCCACTCCCGGATAAGCGGCAAAATTCTGGATACTGTACTCATCAATCCACACTTCCAGGCTTCCATCTGCCTGCTCATCTACTGAATCCACCGTCAGCTCATACACATAATGTGTCAGAGACAAATCTGTCTGCTGAATCGCCCGCAATTCAATCTGATACTCCCAGACGATCTCGTTGCCAATGGCCTGTGTATATGCCTCCTCCGCAAAATATTCGGACGGATCCACAGGATTCAGGGCAGCTAATGACTGATAATAACAGTCCATAAAAGAAAGAATAAATTCCTGTTGTTCCTGTGTAAGCTGTTCCTGACCGGAGACAAAGCTTCCCTCACCCGTGACGGAAGTCACCGTATCCCCGGAGACTGCTCCGCTGCCTGTAACCGTCGGCGACATCGTCTCTGCCATTGTCTCAGCTTCCGGCACGGTCTCGCTTTCAGCTGCTGCCTCACTGCCTGTACTGACCGTACTCTCCGAGGCGCCCATCTGCTGCTCATCCGTTCCGGACACACTGCAGCCTGCCAGCAGGATGAGGGCGACGGCCATCGCCGTCAGTTTCTTTATTTTTTTCGCGTTTATCATGCCGCTTTTCCCTCCATCCCGTTAGCTTTCCTCAGCCTGTCCTGCGTTCAGAATTTCCTCATCCGTCTTTAACAGGTTATCGTCTACAAAAATCCTGAGTCCATCCTCCAGCTCTATCCAGCCTGATTCCATCGGGCAGGTCACCGCCGGCACCTCACACCCCAGGCCATTGTACACCTGGTATTCTCCTTCATCCGTGCCGAAATCGATGACAACTCCCTCTTCATTCTGATAGGTAGAATAGAGTGCCGCTCCCAGATCCCGGCATTTTGCCGCCAGGGAACCTCCATATCCCTGTCCGTACATTCCTTCTATACCGGTGGCAACCACAACTTGCGGATTCATCTGCTCCAAAAAAGTAATGCCGGATGACGTTCCCATGCCATGATGTCCGGTTTTTAGAATATCCACGTCCCGAAGCATTGACAGTTCACCGGCAATCAGATTATCCTCCGCAGACAGCTCACAGTCGCCCATCAAAAGAGCCGTCGTCCCGTTTGCATGGGCAATCAGCGTCACAATGCTGTTGTCATTGAGTCTGCCGCTTTCCGCTGCTTCCGGAGCCGTATTATAAAAAGTCAATGTAAAATCCCCCATCTGCCACTGCCCAGGATTCTCCTGCCACAGATGTTCGGACAAATCATTCCCATAACGCTCCGTGAGCACCTCCATGATTTCCTCATAGACCTGGGCATTGTTGTAAAGGGGCTCCGCCTCCGGATCCGAGTAAGAAGGGTTGTTGTCTTCATAGGGTTTCAGGAAGATCCGGCAGTCATCCGACAGCGTGATAGATGGATTGTCGGCAAAAAGCTCAGCAAAATAGCCGCCATGATCCATATGCGCATGAGTAATCACCAGATAATCCAGTGAAATCTGCCCGCCGTTTTCCTCCGCCAGCTCTTGCAGCTGCTGCGAAAGCCTAGCCTCCACACCGTCAAATCCATCCAGCCCGGTATCAATCATACCGTACTGTCCGTTGCTGCGCAGGACAATGCAGTCGCTCTGGACGCGGACCAGTCCCCCGTCCTCATTGACGGATATATCATTGCCATTGAGAAAATACAGGCGATCTGCCTCTCTGTCGATCTCCGCCACAGCCCCCTGCACTTGCTCAGGCAGAGTATCCGGCTCTGTTTCCGATTCCGCCGCCGCTTCCTGCTGAGGCGGGGCGGCTGAGGCCGCCCCTGCCCCCTGATTTGCTCCGCAGGCGGATAAAAGAAGGGCAAAAACAATACTAAAAATCAGGTATCTGCTTGTCTTCAAACGGCCTTCTCCTTATCTGTAAGTCCGCCGCTCAAAGCTTCTGGTATTCTTCATCGGTAACCGCCTCAAGCCACTCGTTGGAAGCCCCCGGCGCAGGTACCTCTACAGCCAGATGCTGGAACCAGCTGTCAGCTGCCGCACCATGCCAATGTTTTACCTCCGGCGGAATGTTGACCACATCTCCGGCCTTCAGAGCTCTGGCAGGTTTGCCCCACTCCTGATACCAGCCTCTGCCGCCTGTCACCAGAAGAATCTGTCCTCCCTTGTGATGGATATGCCAGTTGTTGCGGCATCCGGGCTCAAAAGTCACATTTCCAACCCCGACTCTCTCTGTCGTGAGCATTTTCAGATAACTCTGACCGATAAAATACTGTGCAAATGCCGTGTTGGGTTCTCCCACCTCAAACACAGCTCCACCGCCCAGATCCTTTTTCATTTTTTCTGTATCCATGATATCTGCCTCCTTAATCCATAGCATTATTTGCGATCCCGCTGGACTCCGGTTCGATCTCTCTGCGACCTTTCCCTCATCCCGTTTCGATCTTTCTAAAGTTTACTCCTTGAAGCTAGCTCTAAGTCAATGCTATTTCTGTGAACATTCTGAGAAATCCGCTCGATTCTCATTCTCCCGGCACCTTATCCGGATAAATACCGTACAGACGGTTGGGAAAATAATCTCGTCTCCGTCAATTTGCCGGTAATCTTTCAACAACCACAGTCAGCATAACCAGATCCTTGCCCCCTGTGTTGATAATGCTGTGTTCCGAGCCCTTCTTGCAGATATGACAGGTCCCCGGACTAAGGATTTCTTCTGTTCCATCACAGATCGCTTTGCCTGTTCCGGCAAGAATATAATTGATATCATCGCTTGTCGGGTGACTATGCAGGCCAATAGAGCCTCCGACGTGGATAGTGCAGGGGATAATTTTTCCTTTTTCATCCCCATAGATCTTCGCCGACATCTCACCCGTACCGTTGTTCATTCCCGGAATACGTATCTGTTTTATCTCGTTAAAATCAATCAGCATCTCATTTCCTCCACAATAAATCCACTATATCCGCCGCTCTTTGTCTGATTGCCAAAAGTATTTTGGATTAAATCCTTCCACCCGAATCGTCTTCATCATTGCCTTGAAAACTTCCGGTTCAAAATCGTCATCCATACAAAAGACTTCATAGTCCACGCCCAGATAGGACAAAAAGAAGCCCGTCTCTTTATACCCATTGCGCAGGTAAAAATTTCTGCGCTTCTCTCTTTGCCTGCTGTTATCTGCCGTCTCATCAAGCATTTCAAAGTCTACCACCTGCTTCTTCTCAGGATATTCCGCTCTCAACGTTTCGATTGCCCGGCTTCCATAGCCTTTTGAACGGCAGGAAGGAGCGATTGCCAAGAAGAACAGATAAGCAAGATTTTCGTAAATCATGACGGCCATAAATCCGACAAAAGATTCCCCTTCCTTCAGCGCCAGAAAATCAAACCCGTCTGCCTCTGCCATTTCTGCCAGCTTTGCAGGTGCGAGGTATTCTTCCGGAGGGAACGCCTCTTTTGCAAGTATATTCACTTCATTCCAAAAACGACTGTCTTTTGTAATATGTTCCACAGTTAATCTCATTGTTTCCTCCGCAACATCGTTAAACCGCCTTCATTTATGGTATGGTTCGTGATTGATAATGCGATAAGCCCGATACACCTGCTCCAACAAAATCACGCGCATCAACTGATGAGGAAACGTCAACCGCGAGAAGCTCATCGCCTCATCAGCCCGTCTCATCACCTCCTCATGCAGCCCCAGAGACCCACCGATAATAAATGCAATATGACTGACCCCCTGTACGCCCATTCTCTCTATCTTAGCTGCCAATCCAAGAGAATCCGGCTGTTTTCCCTCCACTGCCAGAGCAATCACATAGGCATCCGCCGGGATTTTCGCCAAGATTTTCTTTCCTTCCTTCTCCAGGATCTGACGATTAATCGCCTCTGGCGCCTGATCCGGCGTTTTTTCATCGGGAACCTCTATGATTTCTAGACGGCAATATCGGCTGAGCCTCTTTTCATATTCCCGCACAGCTCCCGTAAAGTAATCCTCCTTGATTTTTCCCACACATATCACGGTAATTTTCATATATAATTCGCCCTTATTTAACCTTTTACTTTTGCAGTCATTATACAAAAAAAGCCCCCCGAAAGCAATGCCTCCACCTTGCCATCCCCACCCCACCATGCTATAATGTGCATAAGCAATGAGCAGTGCGCGCATACAGCCAGGAAGGGATGGCTGTGCCAGGGGTACAGACAAATCCCTGGATGGGTGAATGCGCATAGGGCGAATGCCCTGAGGAGTAGATCCTATGTCAAAATCCAATACCTCCCAGCCCATTTCCCATAGGGAAGGCAAAAATCCCGCCCCTCCTCTGCGGACTTACCAGCTGGCAGAACAAAAATATTTGGATACTCGCTCCTCCGCCTGGGCCCTCTTGGGCGTAGGCTGTATTTTATTGTATATTTCTCTGACCCAGCTGCTCGATCTGGTCAACAACCATCGTCTTTTCCCTCAGCTTTTATTTTTTATTATCTCGCTGTCAGGAGGGCTTGTCCTTGTCATATTCGGCCGCCGCTCTCTGCACTACAGCCAGGAGTTAAAAATCCAGGCGGAAAAGGATCGCAGCCTGGCCAACGAACTGGTGGAGTGGTTCATCACCACCTACTCCCGGGAACAAATCGACCACCAAATTGACGCGATTACATCTCTCGGCGACACGGCAGAGATTCTGTGTTTAAAAAGGCTGGATATGATCCGTATATTAATTACCAGAGAATACAGCAAATGCCTGGATGAAGAATTCCTCGATCAGCTCTGCGAAGATGTTTACAACATGCTGTTCGAGGAAAACCTTACATAATTAGACAAAAGGCACAAATTTCTCAACAAAAAAGCTGAGTAAAAGGGAATTTTAAAACCTTTTATCTCAGCTTCTCTTCTTAACGGACCTCTTCTCCCTGCTCTGACTGCCGCATTTATTCCAGGGGCCTCACAGTCTGCACAGCTTCACCTGCGCACGCAGCTTCTCCACCTGTCCGCGTTCAGGAGCCTGGGTTCCCGGCAGAGACACCGCGGCTGTGCCGGCTGCTACCGATAAGCGCAGGATATCCTCCGCATTCATCTTTTGTTCCAGTCCCCAGGCAAAAGCCGCCACCATGGAATCCCCTGCCCCCACAGTGCTGATCACCGGTACAGACAGGCCCTCCGCCATCATGCACCCTGTTTCAGTGCAGAGCATGGCTCCCTCTCCTCCCATAGAGATAAGAGCCTGTGTCGCGCCCTGCTGCAAAAGCCTCTCACCTGCCCGCCGGATGTCCTCCGTTCTGCACAGGCTGCATCCTGCCCATTGTTCCAGCTCGTGGAGATTGGGCTTGACTAAGAAAGGCCGTCCTTTAAGCGCCTCCGCAAACAGAGGGCCATCCGCATCCACCAGAGTCCTGGCTTTTTTTGCATGGGCTGTCTCGATAAGCCGGCGATATATACAGCAGTCGGTGCCCGGCGGCACACTGCCGGAGAGCACCAGAATATCTTCCGGCCCTAGCATAGCCTCCAGCTTTTTCTCTGTCCGGGAAAGGATCCTCTCCCCCAGGCAGCTGCCCGGTTCATTGATGTCGGTATTTGTATGCAGCACTGGATCTACGATTTTCAGATTCGTTCTGGTCTCGCCTTCTCCGCAGATTTTCTCCAACCGAAAGCTTCTGCCATCCAGCATTGCGCACAATCTTGCCCCGTTATTCCCGCCGAGCACGGCCAGTGCGCAGCTGTATCCTCCCAGGCTCTCTATCACACGGGAGACATTGAGCCCTTTTCCTCCGGGATCCATCCGCATCCGCGCTACCCGATTTACTGCATCCACCGCAAAGCCCGCTATCTCCACCGTCTTGTCAATAGCCGGATTAAGTGTCACCGTGTAGATCATATATCCTCCCGAAACTTTCCAGGCCTTTCCCCAGCGCTGATCGCTTACGCTTCATTCAGAATCAGCGCCATCATCTCCAGCTCATCCTGCCCGGCATTCTCGATGCCATGGCTCTGGCCGCAAGCAATCAGGCAGACATCTCCTGCCTTCACCTCGACCTTTTCTCCATCGGGACCGGTAAATATACCTTTTCCCCGCAGGATATAATAGGGCTCCGTATTTCCCACATGGGTGTGATAGCCGATGCTGCTGCCCGGCGGCAATACCACACGGCTGTACATGGTGCCATGTCCCATCATTTCCTCCGGTGTCAGCACACCGTACATATATACCTCGCCGTTTCCTCCATGCACCTGGCGGCGCACCGTCAGCGTCTCCTGCCTTACCATAATTTAATCCCTCCTTCTGACCTTAACTTCTGACCTTAAATCGGCCCGGCGGTCTCCCGCCGGGCCGGTTTGCTTTTCTTAAAATGTTCTGCAGCTCGCTGTGCATTCCCCGAAAAAGCCTTGTCATCCGTCAGCCCTTAGCTTTCAGATATTCATCGATGCCCTTAGCCGCCTTGCGTCCGGCCTCCATCGCCAGGATAACCGTAGCGGAGCCAGTGGCTGCGTCTCCTCCGGCAAACACACCTTCCTTGCTGGTACGGCCAGTCTCCGGATCGGTAAGAATGCATCTCCTCTTGTTTACCTCCAGTCCCTTGGTAGAGTCAGAGATCAGGGGATTGGGTGTGGTACCCAGAGCCATAATCACCATATCCGCCTCGATATCAAACTCCGAACCCTCCACCGGGATCGGACGTCTTCTGCCGGAAGCATCAGGCTCGCCCAGTTCCATGCGGATACAGCGCACGCCCTTGACCCAGCCGTCATCATCCACCAGCACCTCAGTAGGATTGGTCAGCAGCTGGAAGATGATGCCTTCCTCCTTGGCATGATGGACTTCCTCTGTACGCGCAGGCAGCTCCGCCTCACTTCTGCGGTATACAATATGGGTCTCAGCACCCATGCGCAGAGCCGTGCGCGCGGCATCCATAGCCACATTGCCTCCGCCCACGATGACAGCCTTCTTGGAATGAGGCATGGGCGTATCGGTCTTCTCATCCCCCGCCTTCATCAGATTGCTCCTGGTCAGATACTCGTTGGCCGAGTAAACGCCATTGGCATTCTCACCGGGGATACCCATAAACATGGGAAGGCCGGCGCCGGAACCGATAAACACAGCATCGTATCCCTCCTTCTCCAGAAGCTCATCCACCGTGATGGATTTGCCCACGACCACATCGGTCTCAATGTGTACGCCCAGAGCCTTCACGTTATCGACCTCCGGCTGGACTACGCCGTCCTTAGGCAGACGGAATTCGGGGATACCGTAAGTCAGCACTCCGCCGGGCTTGTGAAGCACTTCCAGAATAGTCACGTCGTAGCCCATCTTAGCCAGGTCGCCGGCGCAGGTCAGGCCGGCAGGACCGCTGCCCACCACAGCCACGCGCTTGCCGTTTTTGGTCTCAGGCTTCTTGGGCTTGATGCCATTTTCTCTGGCCCAGTCCGCCACGAACCTCTCCAGCTTGCCAATGGCGATGGGATCGCCTTTGATGCCCCGGATACATACGCCTTCGCACTGTGTTTCCTGAGGGCAGACACGGCCGCAAACTGCCGGCAGGGCAGAAGCCTCGCTGATCACATTGAAAGCTTCAGCAAACTCGCCTTTTTCCACATGAGTGATAAAAGCGGGGATATTAATCGACACGGGGCAGCCGCTCATGCAGCGGGGATTTTTGCACTTAATGCAGCGGCTCGCCTCAGTGCGGGCCTCTTCTTCATTATAGCCGTAACATACTTCATCGAAATTGGTGGCACGCACCCGGGGATCCTGCTCGCGCACGGGGACCCGCTTCAGCACATCCTCAGCCTTGCAGTAACCGCAGCCGCCGTGATGGGTCTCGCCCTCCTCATATTCCAGCTTTTTGCGGCCCTCCTCGGTCTTATACATCTGCTGACGCTTCATGGCCTGATCGAAATCCACCAGATGGCCGTCAAACTCGGGACCGTCCACACAGGCGAACTTCACCTCGCCTCCCACCATCACACGGCAGCCGCCGCACATACCGGTGCCGTCAATCATAATCGGATTCAGGCTGACTGTAGTGGGAATGCCCAGTTTTTTCGTCGTCATGCAGGTAAATTTCATCATGATCATCGGGCCGATCGCCACACAGTGATCGTAGTGTTTGCCCTCAGCCGCCAGATCCTCGATGACCTTAGTCACCATACCGGAACGGCCATAGCTGCCGTCATCGGTCGTCACATAGAGATTGCCGGCCACGGCCGCCATCTCCTTTTCCAGGATCACCAGATCCTTGGTACGGGCGCCGATGATGACGTCGGCCATAATGCCTCTCTTGTGGAGCCATTTCACCTGCGGATACACAGGGGCCGCGCCCACGCCTCCGGCCACAAAGAGAAATTTCTTCTTTTTCAGTTCCTCCACCGGCTCCTCGATGAACTCGGATGCCTTGCCCAGAGGACCCACAAAATCCAGGATTTCGTCTCCTGCCTTGAGCTTCTCCAGCTTTTCTGTGGATACGCCGATGGTTTGGAAGACGATAGTAATATTTCCCTCTTCCCGATCATAATCGCAGATCGTCAGAGGAACTCTCTCACCCTCCTCGTCCACACGCAGGATGATAAACTGTCCCGGATGACAGGACCGGGCCACCCACGGCGCGTGGACAACCATTTCCCAGGTTCTGTCAGCTAATTTCTCTGCTTTCAAAATCTTAAACATTTCTATGCTCCCCCATTCTTTTCTTTATTGTTAATGCGGTTTTGACCGCATAAGATCAATGTTCGCAGCAAAAACAGCAGCGGTGTCAAATCTCCAAAAGCTTATTTACTCCGGCAAGCTTGACGCACAGGCAAAACAGTTTCATGGCCTGCGTGAGCTCCTCTATGGTAGGATAAGACGGCGCGATGCGAATATTGCTGTCCCTCGGATCCTTCCCGTAAGGGTAGGTGGCTCCGGCAGGGGTCAGCACCACGCCAGCCTCTTTGGCCAGCTCCACCGTCGCTTTTGCGCAGCCGGGCAGAGTATCCACCGCAATGAAATATCCCCCTTTGGGTTTCATCCAGGTAGCAAAGCCGCTGTCGCCGATTTCATCCTCCAGCGTGTTAAGCACCACATCAAATTTAGGGCGCAGGCGGGAGGCCAGATCTGCCATATGGGCCCGAATGCCGTCAGCCGTTTTGAAATACTTCACATGGCGCAGCTGATTGAGCTTGTCAAAGCCGATCGTCTGGACAGCCAGATGCTTTTTGATCTCCGCCACATTCTTCTCACTGGCCGCCATCAGCGCCACCCCGGCTCCGGGGAAAGTGATTTTCGACGTAGAAAAGAAATACATAATCCGATCTTCGTTGCGATACTGTTTGGCTGTCAGGAACACATCCTTCAGACGGATTTTCTCATAGATATCATGAACACCGTAGGCATTATCCCACATAATGCGGAAATCCGGCGCCGCCGTTTTCATGGAACAGAGCCTGTCGATCGTCTCGTCACTGTAGCAGATCCCCTGCGGATTGGAATAGAGGGGCACGCACCAGATCCCCTTGACCGCCTCGTCCTCCCCTGCCAGTTTTTCCACCATATCCATATCCGGCCCGTTCTCGGTCATGGGAATGGTAATCATCTCGATTCCCATGGATTCCGTCACGGAAAAATGGCGGTCATAGCCGGGGCTGGGGCAGAGCCATTTGATCTTCGGCAGGCGGCACCAGGGCGTGCTGCCCAATGAACCGAAGAGCATAAAACGGACAATCGTATCGTACATCAAGTTCAGACTGGAATTGCCGCCCACAATAATATTTGCTGACGGAATCCGCAGAAGATCGGAGAAAAGCCGCTTCGCCTCGGGAATGCCATCCAAGATGCCGTAGTTCCTGGCATCCACGCCGTTTTCCAGCTTGTAATCGTCCAAAACAGTCAAAATGCCATTGCTGCGGTCCAGCTGTTCTGACGAAGGTTTGCCCCGGGACATATCCAGATGCAGATTCTTATTCTTAAAATCGGCGTATTTTTTCAGCAGCTTATTCTGCAGATAAACCAGCTCTTCCTTGCTGTATTCTTCTACTTTTTTCATTTCATTCCTCCTCGTCTCAACCGCCGTAAACATGCTTCATTGCCTGGTCCAGATCCGCCAGAATATCCTCCGCGTCTTCAATTCCCACGGACAGACGAATCAAGTCAGGACGCACGCCCGCCTCCATGAGCTGCTCATCACTCAGCTGACGGTGGGTATGGCTGGCCGGGTGAAGCACTGAGGTGCGCGCATCGGCCACATGGGTGACAATGGCCCCCAGCTGCAGATGATCCATAAAATCAATAGCCTGTTCTCTGCCGCCTTCCAGGCCGAAAGCGATGACGCCGCAGGTACCATTCGGCATATATTTCTTTGCTCTCTCATAATATTTGTCGCCCGCAAGCCCCGGGTAATTGACCCATGCGACATGGGGATTAGCAGAAAGCCACTGAGCCACGCGCAGGGCGTTTTCACAATGGCGCGGCATCCTCAGATGCAGCGTCTCCAATCCCACATTGAGAAGGAAGGCATTCTGCGGAGACTGACAGGTCCCCAGATCCCTCATCAGCTGAGCCGTAGCCTTCATGATATAGGCGGAGCGGCCAAAGCTCTCGGCATAAACCAGACCGTGATAGGACTCATCCGGCGTAGTCAGTCCGGGAAACTTATCCTTATGCGCCATCCAGTCAAAATTGCCGCTGTCCACAATGCAGCCGCCTACTGTCATCGCATGGCCATCCATATATTTGGTCGTAGAGTGCGTCACAATATCTGCTCCCCACTCGAAAGGCCGACAGTTGACCGGCGTGGCAAAGGTATTGTCGACAATCAGCGGCACTCCATGTTCATGAGCCACCTCCGCGAACTTTTCAATATCCAGCACCTCCATGGTGGGATTAGACAGTGTCTCGGCAAAAAGAGCTTTGGTATTGGGCCGGAAAGCAGCGCTCAGCTCCTCCGCTGAAGCATCCGGATCCACCAGTGTCACTTCGATACCCAGTTTCCGCAGCGTCACGGTAAACAGATTGCTGGTGCCGCCGTAGATAGCCGCCGAACTTACAATGTGATCACCCGCTCCGCAGAGATTAAAGACCGCCAGGAACGAAGCGGCCTGACCGGAAGAAGTCAAGATGGCTCCCACTCCTCCCTCCAGCTCACAGATTTTAGCCGCCACCGCGTCGCAGGTAGGATTCTGCAGGCGGGAATAGAAGTATCCGCTGTCTTCCAGATCGAAAAGCCTGGCCATCTGCTCGCTGGTGTCATATTTGAATGTAGTGCTCTGATAGATGGGGAGGATCCTCGCCTCTCCTTTTTTCGGCTCATAGCCTCCCTGGATACAGACTGTACCCAATCCTCTTTTCTTCATAATAAAACTATCCTCCTGCCTGCCGCAGATACCGCGGCGTTTTCTCGCCCGTCCGATGCTCTCCCGACAGCGCACAATGCGCACGCCGGCGGCCGCCGTCCGGGGCTTTTATGCCAAAAAGACTTTTCCTTTGGAGGATGCCGCGATGCACTCACTTGATAAGTATATCACAAACCTTCTCAAAGGAAAAGTCTTAATTGTCTGCTTTTACATCATAATGCCAATCAAAAATTGGATTAACATCCAAAAAATCAGCAGCACCACGATCAGGCTGGCGCAGCCGGTGACCCCCTTGCGGGGTGCTCTGCTGCCGTAGGCGTTCTGCCGCGTCTGCATCTGCGGCCCTCTCTGATCTGCCGCCGGATTAGGCCTGGCATATGTATACTCTTTCGGCTGACGCCTTCCCCCATACATATGGCTGGGCTGTCCCTGTCCCGACCGAGGTTTCAAATAAGTCTGCGGCACATGGTATTCACTGTGGCTTTCATTGGGAAGAAGTCCCCCGGTATACTTCCAGGGCTCCACGCGGCACTTGCAATTCCAGCAGAAACGCTTGCCGTATTTCAGCTCTTTCTCGCATATGGGACAAATATATCTCACCCGGTCTTCCCACTTTTCCGCCATACTGCACCTCCCCAAAGCTTTCTGTTCCACAGCGTCCCGGCCGTCACGGCACCCCGGCCGACGGTCGGCGAACGCTTGCAGATAACTCTATCGGAACCAGTATACCATTTTTAAAGAAACCTGGCAAGTTAAGAATCACATCCGATCGGGAGCAGAAAATCCCAGCAGATCGATACCGGTCTCCAGAACCTGTCTTGTCAGCGTAATCAGACGGATGTAGCTCTCTCTTCTCTCCTCATTTTCCTCCGCCAGTATCTTCGTCCCATGATAAAACTGATTAAAGGCATTGGACAGCTCATAGACATACTGACAGATCTTATGCGGCGCCAGCTCATGATAGGCCACATCTATGGTCTCCGCGAATTGGGCCAGACACAGCTGCAGCTGATGTTCAGCCTCACCTGCGGCAGGCAGTATGGCCGCCTCGGAGGCCGCTCTGCTCTCTGCCTCCTCTCCAAAATTAGCCCGATACTTGGCCAAAATGGATTTGATGCGGACAATGGTATAGAGAATATAAGGACCCGTATTGCCTTCAAAGGAGGAAAACCTCTCTATGTCAAACACATAATCCTTGGAAGCCTGGTTGGACAGATCGCCGTATTTGAGAGCTGCCAGCCCCACTACGGCAGCTGTCTGTCTCGCTTCCGCCTCCTCCATCGTCCGGTTTTCCATAATCCTGTTGTAGACCGCATCCTCGATCTCACCGATCAGATATTCCAGCCGCATGACCCCGCCGGAACGGGTCTTAAAGGGCTTTCCGTCCTTTCCGTTCATCGTGCCGAAACCGATATGGACAAGCTTTACATGGTCATCCACCAGGCCGGTCTTGCGGCTTACGCGAAACACCTGCGTGAAATGCATCTCCTGACGCTTATCCGTCAGATAGATGATGGCGTCAGGATCAAACTCCCGGACACGCTGCACAATGGTAGCCAAATCTGTGGTAGCATACAGCGTCGCCCCGTCGGACTTGACCAGAATACAGGGCGGGACTTCCTTGGTATCTGTCTCCTCGGCCACATCCACGATCAGCGCCCCCTGACTCTCATGGGCGTAGCCCTCTTTTTTCATCCGCTCCACCATGTCGGGGATAAACGGCTGAGCGTCGCTCTCACCGTACCACACGTCAAAATCCACGTTAAGCCGGCGATAATTTTCTTTCAGATCCGCCACCGACACACGGATGATATGCTGCCACAGAGCCCGCAGACCTCTGTCGCCATTCTGAAACTGATAAGTCGTGTCGTGAGCTCTGCGGCTGAACTCCTCGTCTTCCTTAGCTCTGGCACTGGCCGCCGGATAGATCTGCTCCAGTTCACCGATGGTAAAAGGCGCCTCCTCGGGATAATCGCCGCTAAAATCCGGATCAAAATAGGGAAGCTCCGGGTGTTCCTCCTTCACCGCCTGCATAATCAGCCCCATCTGCAGTCCCCAGTCTCCCAGATGAACATCGCCGATGACATGATTGCCCATAAAACGACAAATCCGCTTGATGCTCTCACCAATGATCGCACTGCGCAGATGGCCGATATGCAGAGGCTTGGCCACATTGGGTCCGCCATAGTCGATAACCATGGTCTGCGGTTTCTCCTCGGTATCACATCCCAGCTTTTCATCTGCCGCCATCTGCCCCAGCCACCCTGCCAGGAATCCGGCATCCAGCTTCAGATTGATAAAGCCGGGAGGCACCGCCGAGGCCTCCTGCCACACAGGCTTCGTCTCTGCCTGGTCGGTTTTGCCGGTCAGACGCTCTACCACCTCCGAAGCGATTTTTATCGGCGCCTTGCGGTAAGCCTTGGCCGCCGCCAAAGCACCGTTGCACTGAAACTCGCACAGATCCGGACGGTTGGATACTGTCACCTTGCCGTAGGAGCTGTCGTAGCCGCAGTCTGCAAAAGCCTGCCCGACCAGGCCGGACAGGACATCCAATAATTTTTTCATGACTATAATCCGCCTTTCCTTGTTCATGGAATTGCCTGATAAACATATACCGCATACCACACTCCGCGGGCGGCAGAGGCCGGCGGCAGAACATGATATGCGGTACAAAGAAATTCGATCTTGCCTATCTCATCACACGCGAGACAGGTACTCACCCGTTCTGGTGTCAATCTTGATTTTGTCGCCCTGATCCACGAACAGAGGCACATATACGGTAGCCCCAGTCTCCACGGTGGCAGGCTTCGTCGCACCGGTAGCGGTATCGCCCTTGAAGCCGGGCTCGGTCTCCGTTACCTCCAGCTCCACGAACAGCGGAGGTTCGATGGCAAACACATTGCCCTTGTGAGAGCAGATCTTAACCATCTCATTCTCCTTGACGAATTTCAGGGTGTCACCGATCTGATCCTTATTCAATGCAATCTGATCGTAGGTGTTGACATCCATGAAATAATACAGATCGCCGTCGGAATACAGATACTGCATGTCCACACGGTCGATGTGAGCATTCTCAAACTTCTCGGTGGGACGGAAAGTTTTCTCCACCACGCCGCCGCTGATAATGTTCTTCAGTTTCGTTCTGACAAATGCTGCGCCTTTGCCCGGCTTTACATGCTGAAATTCGATAATCTGATAGATGTTGCCGTCAATTTCGATCGTAACGCCGTTTCTAAAATCGCCAGCTGATACCATGAATGGTTCCTCCTTAAGCTAATGT